>CABTZM010000005.1 GCA_902489295.1 uncultured Collinsella sp. | reverse complement strand
GGGTTCCAGTCGAGCGGGCAGCCACGGCCATTGTCCTCTACCTGGATAGAGCCATCGCGAAAGGCGGTAAGGGTGATGAGCTTGCCGTAGCCCTGGCGTGCCTCGTCAACGGCGTTGGACAGGATCTCGAAGGCGGCATGCGCGCAGCCATCGAGTCCGTCCGAGCCAAAGATGACGGCGGGGCGCAGGCGTACGCGCTCCTCGTCCTTGAGCTGACGAATACTGTCGTTACCATAGTTTGCGGTGTTTTTTGCCATGCTCGCTCTCTTGGTACTTCCTCTTGTGTATTTAAGTCGTATAGATAGTCAAGGTAGCATAGCCCAGCCCGTGGGCGATTCCAACCAACACGAAATCCATCGAACAATCGTTCGATTAGATAATGAATGCTTGGAATGCGGGAGGGGCCTGTCCTATCCAAACATCTGCGGTAGGTCGATGAAGACGGTTCGATCGCTTTCGCCAGCTTCGAAGCCCGAACGGGAGAAGAATCCATAGCGATGGCACTTGAGCCCCGTTGCCTCGACTTGGATGATTTCCTCGTCGACCATTTTTTGCGTGACGGGGGATTTGCGGAACTTTGCTTCGTAGAATGCGTAACCCTCGGGGTCTTGCGTTACCACATCGAACTCGCCGCTCGTCTTGTTTGCGGGATCGTCGTACCAGTACTTGCCTATGGCGTCGAAAGCCGGTTCGATCTTGCCGGTCCTGTTCTGCCGCACGAGGTATTGACGGCAGACCTCCTCGAACATATGAGGAACGTAGTTTTCCTCGAAGTCTTGGGAGACGTGACGATCATAGAAGACTTCCGGGTCGAGCAGCTGACGCGCCGAGGCATTGCGGAAAACATAGCGATAGTAAAAGAGCGAAAGCGGATCCACTACAAAGTAGCCGGACTTACGCTTGTTCGTAGGGTCGTTGATGGGTGCACGCTTTTGGACGATTTCGAGTGACATGAGCTTGTCGAGCACGTCTGCCATGGCCGGACCGCTCGAGACGTGCGACTGTGCCAGCACGTCCCCCCAACGGGAGTAACCTTGTGCGAGAGCCCCGAAAACTTCGTTGGCGTTGGTCATCTTCGAGATCTCGGCGTTGAGATAGGACGGCACCTCGCTTTCTAAGCGGGCGCCAGGTTCCGTGACGAGCTCGATGATGTTGTCGCGTACGCTTTGGGATTGATCGATGAGGCGATTGTAAAAGGGGATGCCGCCAAAAACGCTATAGAGCCGCACCTTGTCCTCGGGCGAGAACGCGGGATAGAACTTCGCAGCGTCAAAGTAATCCATGGGCTTAAGCTCAAGCGCGAGATCAATTCGCCCGTAGAGGGGGCTTTCATGCTCGATGAGGGATTTCATAATCTCAACGTAGGAGCCGCACAGGACAATGTTTAAACGTGAGTCTTCCCTGTGAGCGTCGATTGAGGTCTGAAGAATGCTGTCTAAGCCCTTAACCGCATCTCTCAAGTAGGGGTATTCGTCGAGAACGAGGGTAATGTTCTTGTCTTTGGCTTGGGCAAACAGAAATTCGATGAGCTCGCGGATGCCTGTGAAGGCGAGCGGAGGAAAGCTCAGCGTTTCAGCAACAAGGGCGGACAGACTCTCGAGGTTGTCTGCCTCGGAGGTTTGGCGGCACTCGTAATAGACCGTTGCGACGTCCGACAAATCGGTTAGCGCCTGCTTGATGAGCTCACTTTTTCCGACGCGACGCCTGCCGTAAATGAGAACATTGCGCTGCTCAGGTGCTTTGAGCGTTTTCTTAATACGGGCGAGTTCACGCTCCCTGCCAATGAATTCCACTTACTCGGTTCCTTCCGACTCGGTTTTGTCCGAGTTAATTGTATCGCATGAATCAGTTTATGCTCGAGTTTACTCGGACAAAACCGAGTCGGTTCTGTCCGAGTAAGTTTGAATAGTGAACCGAAGTTGTAATGTCCGCATGGCGATGACGAACATGGTTTCCATAATGACAGATATAGTTGACATCTTCTGATAGATGCAATATATTTCTGCCATGTTGCAACGGATATCTGTCCATTACTACGAAAGGAACTCCATGCCGGGCAAAAGGAACCTACGCATGAAGGCGGCGCGCGCGGCGGTTGGCCTTTCGCAAGCTGACCTGGCCGAGACCGTGGGCGTTACGCGCCAGACCATCGGCTTGATCGAGGCGGGCGGCTACAACCCCACGCTCAATTTGTGCGTGGCAATCTGTAAAGCGCTACGCGTTACGTTGAACGACTTGTTTTGGGAAGACGAGAGCGACGTCGACCCTGACGCTCTTTAGGAGTTCGCTATGAAATTTGAAGATTTAAAACTCGTGCAAAAGTGGCGTGAATATGCCGGCCCAAAGGATGAGCGCCTGGAGGCCGAGAGCGCGAAGATCTACAAGATTGGTTTCGTGCTGCTTTCGTTTGGCATGTTGATGATCTTTTTCTACCAGTTTATAGCTCGACAGGTTGCGTGGGTTCACAGCGACGCCAGTGAAATGCCGCATGGCTTTGCAACGCCGTTCGAGGCAGCCATGTATTTGTGGCTCGTTCTCGTGATGTTGATTTGCGCAGGACTGCAAACGCGGAAGGGCTATGTCGATACCAATCGTTTTGGGCAAACCGAGCATCTTCCTGTTGGATATTTCCTGCTTGTCAGCGGCCTTAGCGGCGCCGCGTTCGCGCTTGTTATTGCTGCAATGCGCTGTATCGCTGAGGCGCAGATCGTACCGCTCGAAAGCGTCTTTTGGTTGGCGAACCTGGCCACGGGCGTGTTCTGCGGTGCGACGATTTTCGCGGCCACGTTTGCTGGCCTGTGCGCAACGTTTTTCACGGCGAAAAGACGCCGTGCCAAGCTCGAGGCAGAACTCGACGACGCCAGCGATATCTAATGCGTAAGGGGCTGACTCTGGGTTATCAGAGCCAGCCCCTTTTTGTTCGACGAACGGGGTCAGCACCGCTCAAAAAGCGGCTGAGAGCTAGCGGGACCCATCCGTACCGGCTTTATCGCTGCCGCTACGCTCGAGGGCGGTGCGGCGGGCGCTGTAGGCGACGAGGCCGGCTCCGGCTGCGGCGAGTGCTGCTGCGGCTGCCGTCAGGGGGATGTTGCCGTCGCCCGTTCCAGCAAGCGCGCCTGCTTTTCCGGAGCGCTTGTTATTGTCGTGGCCCTTGCCACTGCCAGAGCCGCTTCCGCCGGAGCTGCCTCCCGTGCCGGAACCGCCGCCGCTCGAGCCGCCGTCGCCGTCCACGGTCATCGGTGCGTCGTGGAGTCCCGTCGTATCCGCGTTGCTGCTTACGCCCACCAGCACCTCTGCACGTTCGCATGACGCGTCGGGAATGTGGAGCTCGTGCAGCACGGTGCCCAGCGCGGAGTTTGCGCCCGGTCGAATTTCTTCGAGCGTTACGGGGTCGAGTGCAACCAGGTCACGCGCCTTTGCGTAGAGCGTGACGCGTTTGCCCACCTCGTCGCTCCAGCTCTCCGGGATGGAAAAGCTCATGCGGAACTGTGCCGTGCAGCCCGGTGCCAGCACGGCGTTGCCGTTGTCGGCTACCAGCGGGTGCGTGGCAAAGCGATCGCCCAGTGTCTCGAGCGTGTACCTCACATGCGCTATGTCGTTGGCCGATGCGTCCTCGGCAAGCTCCGGGTCGTAGATCGATGCCATGCGTGCGTTCGCGCCGAATCCGATGGATGCGCTGGAGAATGGCTGGTTGGAGCCCTCTCGGTACAGATCGACTGTTCCGGCGGTCAGCAGCGTGTTGCCGTCGTTTCGTACCGTTACCGTAAACGACTCGCTTGCCGCCCCGGGCACCACGGCGCCCAGGTTGGCTATCGCGCCCAGTGGCGTGGCGCATGCCACCAGGGGAACTTCGATGCCGTGCAGTTCTGCTTTGCTCTGCTCGGCGCTCACGATGTGCGTGGCAAGCGCCGAGAGCATGCCTCCAGAGGTCAAAAACGTCGTTATCTGATCGATGGGGTGCTCCAGCTCGCAGAGCACGAACGGCTCCGTGAACAGGTCGTCGATCAGGGTGCTGGCGAAGATGCGGAAATGCTTGCCCATTACCGCCACCGGCTCGCCATCTTCGTCGTAGGTTTGCCCCACTTTGCCGTCGGTGTTCTCGACGTATAGCACGCACCTGCCGTTGTTGCTCATGCTAAACGACGCCGGGCCGCAGCCAGCTGCGCCCACGGGCGTCGTTGCAAACGCCGATGCTCCTCGCGCCCACGTAACATGCTGCAGCCGCTCGTTGACGGTTGCCAAAAAGCCCGTGTGCTGCGGCCACGGCACCACGCGCGGCACCGAGGCATCCGGCGGCATGACGCCCCAACCCGCAATAGACTGGCCGATCACGGCGTACGATGCGCAACCGCAACCGTCTGCGGTCTCGTATGCGACGGGCACCACCATTTTGCCGTTGATGTTCTCGGGCGCGCCCAGCTCGATGCTCGACGGTGCTTGCGGAAAGCGGAGAACCTGACGGAACGTGAGGCTGTCGCCCGACACATCCGACCACAGGGTAAAGCACTCCAGCGCGACCTCCGCCTCGCTGCCCAGCGCCTTTTCTGCGGTGGTCCCGCGACGGTGGAGATAGGCGCCCGACAGACGTCCGTCGACAAGCGTTTTGCCCACCGTGATGCGTGGACACTGCAGGCAATGGTAACCGTCCTCCTGCAGGCGGCCGCGCGAGATGCTGCGCCACGACGTGTGCGATATCACGCGAACTTCGCTATTGCTTATGCGCAGGCGCACAACGGACAGTATGCCGGCTGTGCTTGCCGTATCGAACCGGGTTGCGTCGCCTTCGGGGCGCTCTCCCGAGACCAGCAATACGTAGGCGTCTTGGTTTCCTCTCCCGTCCGCATATTCCACCACGTCGAAGTCGTAATCGAACGTGTCTTTGCGCTCTGCGTCACCCTCGCCAAAGCCCAGGGGGAAGTCGACCGGCATGGGCGCGGACCACGCGCCGTTTGCCTTCGTGTGTACCACCAGGCGCGAGCGGCCATCCTCGCCGTAGCGCACCGAAGCGATACGGAACAGGCATTCCACGCCGGCAATCATCGCTAGCTTCATGTGGGCTTCGCTGAGCACGCCGGAAAACAGCACGTTGTCGCTCGAGGGCTTTATGCCGCCGCGCTCGTCCTCCGACACGCCGGCAGCATTGGCGTTCGGGTCAGCAACGTCGTTCGTTGCCTGACCGATGTAGGTGTACTCATACATCGGCGCGGCATTTTCGTCGTTCTCCATAAGCGCGTGGACGAAATGCTCGACCTGTCCCGTGCCATCGCTCTCTGCATCCGCGTCGAGCTCAATGCGTGTGACCGCTTGCTCCCAATCGCGTACGATCGGTACGACGTTTACGGCGGTGGCTGCAACCTCGGCGCATGCGAACAGCTCGGCATTGGTGACGATAGTGGCCGACGCGATAAACTGCGGCACACCACCTGCCTCGGCATTGCCGGTCGCGCCAAAGCAGGCATCCAGCGTATAAGGCGTATCTCCACCCAAGGCCAGCTCAGAGCGCTGGAGTACATACTGGTCGCCGTTGTTGACCGACATGTTCCACGAATCGAGAAGTGTGGGCCACGACCCCGACCAGGCCTTGGTGGTCCACTTGAACATGATGAACTGGAGTATCACGTCGACATCGACGTCGGCACCCACGCGCAGCCGCGGAAGCTGGTGGCCGTCCGCCTTCTCGTACCCAATGAACAGTGTGAGGGATGCGGCACCGCGCACGGCGGACGAAGCGACGCCTGCAACGCCGGCTCCAAAGGTGACGGCAAGCCCGATCTGGATGGTGAATGATCCCGACGTATTGGAATAGTCGAGCGAAATGTTTTTGAAGAACGCCGCGCCGCTGCCGTGTGTGTGGGCGCCTACCGCGAGCGCCAGCTTTGCCAACACCCAAGGATTGACGTTTAGGAAAAAAGGCACCGGGCCCAAGGTGAACTGCTCGGTCCAGTTGAGGTCGGTTTTTACTTGGAAGAGGGCCTTAATATTGCCAAACGCCGGATCGTTGTTATCGCCCCAAGTTTTGCCTACCCAGTCGTAGGCGAGCGATCCGTACACCTGTGTTGCGATATCCATCGTGAACAGCAGCGTGCAATGGTGACGAAGGAGCTTAGTGTTTCTCGGGTCGGTACCCGAGCCAGCGCTCATGCTCTTGTACTGGTTCCACTTTCCCTCCATCTCGTCGAGGTAGCGGTTTGCCTGCTTGGCGCCCGACTCGCGCGGCGACTTCTTCCAGTACTCCGGATCAGGGTTGCCCGAATCGTTCATGTAGCTGGCCGGTTTGTATCCTCCGCCAAACAACACATACCCGGCAAACGAGAAATCGAAGAGGATCGGAAACGCGGGCATCCAGCAGGTGAACTTGTTGCCGCCGATGCCGGGAAACGATGCGGGGAAATCAAACGGAGTGATCTCTTGATCCATGGTGGTGGGGATGATGGTCGTCGAGCCCGATTCCGCCTTTGCCGCCGGCGCGGTAACAACGGCCATGGGGGACGAGAGCGTGTAGGTTTTACCCTGGTAGTCGAGCGCAAAGCGCAGCTTGCACCCTTCTTCAAGAAGGCCTGATGCAGCATCGAGGAACTTGTCTTCGAGCGTGAACGTCGCCAGATTATCCGCACCCGTTGCACTGGCCTTGACTTGGCCAATCTGCGTGACGGTTTCGGGCGAGCTGCCCACGGCTGGCATTACCTTGTTGATGCGCAGCGTTGCCTGCCCACCCTGCGGCAGGTGGGCCTGTACGGTAAAAGCATGCGTGTCGGACTGCTCGTTTGTTGGATCGTCTTTGGGCATCGCCATGAACGTGGCGTCGGCGTACTGGATGTCCCACTCGTCGAACGTAAGCTGGCGAAAGTACGGCTCCCCGTCGGAGAGCGGACGCGTGGGCGCGGTAATGGCGGTACCGCCCTGGATACGCGCAAGGGGAATCTCGACATCGCGGTAGCCTGGCATGCTGATGGAGATGCCGCCGTTGAAGTCATACGCGTCAAGGAGCGTCGCCTCGTCCACGTAGCCTTCCGAAAGCGGGGCAACCTCAAAGACGGCTGTACCCTCGTTATCGGTTATGGCGGTGAGCTGTTTGCCTGCGGCGTAGCGCGACATCAGCGTGACCTGGGCACCCGCGATGGGGTTCATCTTGTTGGCGACGTCGACCACCACCACGCCGAACATGGTGCGCGAGAGCACCAGGACCTTGAAGGGGTCTTCTTCGTCGGCATAGGCTTCGGTGGGCGCGAACGGCAGTATGAAGGCGTTTGAGGTGCCCGGCACGCGCGGCAACATAATGCTCGCCAGCGAGGACGCTCCGGCAACAAGTAACGAACGGCGATCAAGCATCTTGGGCTCCCATCCCGCAAATATCGGTGGAAATAATCAAATTATGCGAGAAGGTGTCCTGTCGCGGTAGTGCCGTTCGAGGGGCAAAATGTCCAAATGCGAATGCGGAAGCGCGGGAGCACTGGGGTACGTGTGGCGTGTTTGGCAGGCGGTCCGTTAGCGCAACATATGCGCGACCAACTCGGTACGAGTTCCGATGCCAAGTTTTGCATACACGCCGGACAGGCGGTTTTTAACGGTGCCCGGTGATACGCCCATATGGCGTGCGATTTCGGCGTTGGTCCATCCGCGGCAGGCGAGCATAGCCATGGTGAATTCCGTGGTGGTTAGATCGTCGGCCACATCCTCGCCCGAGTCGGGGTTGTGAATACGTCGCCAGCCGTAGCTAAAGCGGTACGTGATCTCGATGATGCGTGCGAAATCGTCAGGGTATTGCTGTTTTAGGCATGCCTCGATAAGTCCCTGCAAAAGGCCATGGTGCTCGCCGATGAGCTCGATAAGACCGTCGGGGCGCGCTATGCTCCACACGGTTTCGAAATGCACCTTTGCGGCGTCGATGTTCTTGAGGCTCATGCATGCCATAGAAGCCGCCAAGTGCAAGAACAGCTCCGATATGGGATAGCTCCCTTGCTTCATGATCAGGGCGTTTTCCGCCATGCCCAAGCTGCGGCCGTATTCGCCGCGCAGATACAGGGCATGCGCCATCACGTAACTGGCGAACAGGCGCAGACCTTCGGGCAGATGCGACGCAAGCGGATAAAACTCTTCGGCAGAATATGGGGAAGGTAGATGCAGCAGGACGCTTGCGGCCGAGGCGAACAATATGTGGACAGCACGGGTGGCGGGGGATTCCTCGTCAGTTGGCGTGTCAAGGATGCCCGCAAGGCAACGGCGGGCGTCGGCGATGCGGTTGAGCGATAGACTGGCATATCCGCAGATGAAGCATGCAGAATAGCGAAGTGCGGGGTCGGTGGCGTCAAGATAGGGGCGTGCCGTCTCGGCAGCGAGAGCGGCCTGTCCGCGAAAGTACAGCGCTTCTGCCGTGGCGATGGCACGCGAATCGGGGTCGGAAATGCCTGCAACCGCGGCATCCATCTGCCCCGGCGCAAAGGCGGTGCACATGAGCGGCATGGGAACGCGTAGGTTGCCGTCGCAGTCCATCTTCCATCTCCTAACGGCTGGCTACAATAGCAGCTATTTTACCCCGTCATTTGAGGTCTGGATGTTAGCGCGTATTGCTTTCGAGTGCGCCGAGCGTATAAACGACAAGTTTAGCGGACCTGTTCCCGAAGTGGTTATCGAAGCCTAGCTGACCTTGGGATATAGAAAAACTGCCGCCCCTGCAAAATGCTCTGCCGCAGTAGTGGGAAACAGGCCTCGCTCTGCATATAATGAGGTCATATGACGGTGCGTTTGCATATGCGTAACGCATTTCCATCGAACCGAAAAGGAGCTCTGCATGGATCCCAACAAGCGTCCCGACGACATGGTGCGTATCACCACTCCCGAACTTGCCCAGGCGTTCATCGACGAGCAGGTCACCGCAATCCGTGAGCAGATCGGTGACAAGAAGGTCCTGCTGGCCCTTTCCGGCGGCGTCGACAGTTCGGTTGTCGCAGCGCTGCTTATCAAGGCCATCGGCAAGCAGCTCATCTGCGTGCACGTGAACCATGGCTTGATGCGTAAGGGCGAGAGCGAACAGGTCGTCGACGTCTTCAAGAATCAGATGGATGCCAACCTGGTCTACGTTGACGCCACCGACCGCTTCTTGGACAAGCTCGTGGATGTTGAGGAACCCGAGGCCAAGCGCAAGATTATCGGCGCCGAGTTCATCCGCGTGTTCGAGGAGGAGGCCCGCAAGGTTGGCGACGAGGTCAGCTTCCTTGCCCAGGGCACTATCTATCCCGACATCCTGGAGTCCCAGGACGGCGTGAAGGCTCACCACAACGTGGGCGGCCTGCCCGAGGATCTGCAGTTTGAGCTCTGCGAGCCCGTCAAGCTGCTGTACAAGGACGAGGTCCGCGTTGTCGGCCGCGAGCTCGGCCTGCCCGAGAACATGGTCGAGCGCCAGCCGTTCCCCGGCCCCGGCCTGGGCGTTCGCTGCCTTGGTGCCATTACCCGCGACCGTCTCGAGGCGCTGCGCGAGGCAGACGCCATCGTGCGCGAGGAGATCGACAAGGCCGGCCTGACCATTTGGCAGTACTTTGCCGTCGTGCCAGATTTCCGCGCCACCGGCGTTCGCGAGGGCAAGCGCGCCTACGACTGGCCCTGCATCATTCGCTGCATCAACACCGTCGATGTCATGACCGCCGAGGTGCCCGAGCTCGACTGGGCACTGCTCAAGCGCATCACGGCGCGCGTCACTGCCGAGGTTCCCGGCATCTGCCGTGTCTGCTACGACCTGACCCCCAAGCCTGTCGGCACGGTGGAGTGGGAGTAAGTTTCTACTCTTTTGGGCGAATTGCATTGACAGAGAGGGGTCCCGCGCAAACGTGTGCGGGACCCCTCTCGTTTTACTGTTCGGTTTACGCTGCGGTCCGTTTTGGAAGGGTCGCGAGCATGGTGGTCCCGTTCTTGGAACTTGCTTCGACTTCGACCGTGCCGCCGTGCAGCGCTGCAATCTCCCAAACAAGCGCTAGCCCGAGCCCTGCGCCGCCGTATGCCCTGCTGCGGGATTTATCCAGGCGAAAGAACGGCTGGAAGATGCTCTCACGGTACTGCTTGGGTATTCCCGGGCCCTGGTCCTCGACTCGCAGGAACACGTGGCTGTCGTTGTCGCAGATGGAGACGTTGACGGTCGAGCCAGGGCGGCTGTAACGGATGGCATTCTCGACCAGGTTAAACACCAGCCGATAGAGGAGCGTGTCGCTTCCGATTATCAAAGCGCCCCCACTGCAATTGAGGACGATGTCTTTATGCTCGGCAAGCGGAGCGAGGTCGGTGAGGACTTCTTCGGACAGGGGGCCAAGTTCAACATCGTCCTCGCAGGGAACGCTGCGGAGCTCGCTCATCTCAAGCAGCACCTTGGTCATTCGCGACATCCGCTCGGTTTGTTCTTGTAGCAGGCCGAGCAGCTCGGCTGTTTGAGGTTGCGATGTGGGATGCTCGGAGACAAACAGCTCAATCTGCGCTTGCATAAGGGCGAGCGGGGTGCGCAGCTCGTGTGCGGCGTTGCCGGTAAACTGACGCTGTGCAGAGAACCCTTCGCCAAGACGGGTGATCATGTCGTTGAAAGAGGCGCTACATTGCTGTAGCTCGGCGGGCACATCTTCGCTGAGTCTGATTTCGCTTAGGTTGTCAGGCTGCACGCGCTCTACCTGGGCGGCAAAAACCCGTAGCGGCTTGAGCGCGCGGCCGCTCACAAAGTATGCCAGCACGCCGCCAAGTAGCGTGACCCCAGCCGTGATGCACCAGGTTGTCGTGCCAAAAGATTCCTGTGCGTCGTTTACGACGATCGTGACCTCGTCATCGAGGGCTGCTTTTGTTGGGTCAAACGCCTGAGGCGCATCTTCACCGGCAGCGTTAAAGGCCGAGATGTCGCTGCCGATGGCATCCATGTAGCGCATGCCCGTATAGCCGACCAAGCAGTTCGTTAGCACGCACGCCGCACACGTGAGCAGCGCCGTCATGATCGTTATGCGCCATTGCAACGAAAGCCTTTTCATTCGCCATCCTCCATAACGTAGCCCTCTCCAATCCGATTGCGAATCGGGTCGTATCCCAAAGCGCCGCGCAACTTTTTTCGGAGCGACGAGATGTGAACGCGGGTTGCGTTGCTAAAGCTGTTCACGGTGCTATCCCAGACGTGTTCGATAAGCTCCTCTTGACTTACCGGTCGCCCCTGGTTAAGCATCAGGTATTCCAGGATTCCCGTTTCCTTGCGTGTAAGAGATAGGGCCTCACTGTCCACGGAGGCGATGCGCGCCTTGGTGTTAAAGCTGAGCTTTCCGCAGGTTAATACTATGTCGCTTTGTGCGAAACGCCTGAGGGTAAGGCTGCGGATCCTTGCCGCAAGCTCGTCCAGATGAAACGGCTTGGTGAGGTAATCGTTGGCGCCGGCATCGAGTCCGGCGACTTTATCGGATACTTCGCCACGCGCGGACAGAATCAGTACCTTGGTCTCGCAGTCGGTTTTCCTAAGTTCCCTGAGCACGGTCATACCGTCGATACGGGGAAGGTTGAGGTCGAGTACCACGAGGTCAAAGACTTCGACGCCCAGCAGATCGAGCGCCTCCCGTCCATCATGGCGGCAGTCGACGCTGTATGCCAGGTTTCGCAAGCTGCGTGCGATCGTGTCGCACAGCGCTCGCTCGTCTTCGACGATCAAAATACGCATAGCAGTCTCCTTGCACATTCCAAATCG
This sequence comes from uncultured Collinsella sp., assembly GCA_902489295.1. Classification (GTDB taxonomy): domain Bacteria; phylum Actinomycetota; class Coriobacteriia; order Coriobacteriales; family Coriobacteriaceae; genus Collinsella. Next base: position 13,138 of record CABTZM010000005.1, on the reverse strand, counting down.
CGCTTAACACGGATTTTATAGTCGATATGGTCCAATGGTCGCGTAACGAAAGGAGTGGTCAGGTTGTTCAAAGCGGTAAAACCCGCGGTACAGGTCGCTTTGTTGATCGTCGGAATTGCCATGGTGTGCTTTGGCGTTATGCGTGGCGAGGCGGATGCCGTGCTGGCCAAAGCGATTAGGCTGTGCTTGGAGTGTATCGGAATTGGATAAAAGAGAAAACACTGCGTCGCATGTTTTGACCCGATTTCGCGGATTCATTCAGGCGGCGGCGACGCTTGTCACCAACATTCACCTGCCAAACTTTGCCAAAGGCAGCATCTATCAGGGTGCGGGAAAAACAGTTTGCGTACCTGGGCTTAACTGCTATTCGTGCCCCGCGGCATCGGGTGCATGTCCCATTGGGTCGTTCCAGTCGGTGGTGGGTTCATCTAAGTTCAACTTTTCTTACTACGTCACCGGTACGCTCATTTTGCTCGGCGTGCTGCTGGGACGCTTTGTATGCGGGTTTTTGTGCCCGTTTGGCTGGCTGCAGGAACTGCTTCATAAGATTCCCGGCAAAAAGCTTTCGACAAAAAGGCTCAAGGCGCTTACGTATATCAAATACGTTGTGCTGCTGTTTGCTGTGGTATTGCTGCCTGTGCTGGTGGTCAACGATGTGGGGATGGGCGATCCGTTCTTTTGCAAATACGTCTGTCCGCAGGGCGTGCTCGAGGGCGCCATTCCGTTGGCCATTGCCAACGCCGGCATTCGATCTGCGCTGGGGCAGCTCTTTACCTGGAAACTTGTCGTTCTCATTGCCGTGGTAGTGCTGAGCGTTTTGTTCTATCGCCCCTTCTGCAAATGGATTTGCCCGCTCGGCGCATTCTATGCGCTCATGAATAAGGTGTCCCTACTGGGGATTCGGGTCGATGCATGCAAATGCGTCTCGTGCGGCAAGTGCTCAAAGGTTTGTCAGATGGACGTTGACGTGACCCGCGCACCCAATCATGCCGAATGTATCCGGTGCGGAAAGTGCATCGGGGTCTGTCCTGTCGATGCCATCAGCTATCGCTATGGCCTGGATGTGTCAGCAGAAAAGATCCCTCTGACCGCCGATAAAAAGTAAAACAAGCTTCGACAAAACGGAGGAATGACCATGAAGCTTTCTAAGATTGCGGCCCTGTTTATGGTGCCGGTGCTGGCCTTGTGCCTTGTGGCGTGTTCGGCGCCCGGCGGCAACGCGAGCGAATCTACGGGCTCCGATCCTAAGATCGCGGAGCTCATTGCGCAAGAGCCGGCCAACGCCGACGAGGCCGCCGAGCTGTATGCAAAACTCATGCAGAAGGAGAACGATATCCTTTCGAGCGATAATGCGCTGTGGGAAAAGGTATTCAGTGCGGCAAATAAAGAGTCGACAATGATCGAGGACGGTAGCAATTACGGCGATTTCCTGCTCAAGACCATCGACGGTGCCAAGGACGAGTTTACGGCGGATGAGCTCAAGACGCTCAAGGCCGGTGCGCAGCAAATCAAAGAGATCGAGGACAAGCTCGAGAGCCTGGAAAAGAAGTTTCCCGGCTGTGGAAGCACGCCGAGCGCAGGCGAGAGCGTTGACGCTTCGGCCGCTGGCATGACGACTGATGCCAATGCTTCGAGCGAGGCGACGAAGTTCCCTAGCTTTACGGGCAAGGACCTGGACGGCAACGATGTGAGCAGCGACGAGCTGTTCTCTAAGAACAAGGTCACCGTCATGAACTTTTGGTTTACCACTTGCAAGCCGTGCGTGGGCGAGCTGGGCGATCTTGAGGACCTGAATAAGGAGCTTGCCGAGAAGGGCGGCCAGGTCGTGGGTGTCAATTCCTTTACGCTCGATGGCAACAAGGGCGAGATTTCAGATGCCAAGGACGTGCTGAGCAAGAAGGGTGTGACGTATAAGAACATCTGGTTCAAGTCGGATAGCGAGGCCGGCAAGTTTACGTCAAATCTGTTCTCATTCCCGACAACCTACGTTATCGACCAGAACGGCAACATCGTAGGGGAGCCCATCGTGGGCGCCATCAGCTCCGCCGAGCAGCGCGCGGCGCTCGACAAGCTTATCGACCAGGCGCTGGCGAATAGTGGGCAGTAAAGGCCGAGTACATAATGTGACAAAGGGACAGTCCCTTTGTCACATTGTCGATGTTGTGTGCGGGACGGTGCGCTGTGTGGCGTGCCGTCCCGTTCGTTTTTTGGCGCGGTTCGTTACATTCCTCACTGGTGTGGACTAAAAAACGGAATAGAGTAGGACAAACGCGTCGAATACGAACGGCGGGGGAGAGTGGGTGGACGGGCCTGCCGGCATCGGGTGCCTTCTCCACAGTGCCGCAACCGGGATTGCCCCGGCAATAAGAAACCGTTGTCGGAATTGTTGATTCAATTCAACCAATACCCACCAACACGAATCATATGTTCGGGCTACCGTTTGGCGAATTAAGTGACCTTCCCCCGCTTAATGCTTGACGAAGCACCTTCTGCTTTATATACCTATCGGTAGGCATATAGGTTGCACTGCCGATGGAAACGGAGTAGCTATGGCTCAGATCGCATCAACCGAAAAGGACCGCCCCCACGAGAGCGGCGCATTTGCTTGGATCGTCGTTATTGCGCTTGGTTTGATGTCCGCCGGAACAACCGGGACATACAGTATTGTTGCCGGATCATTCGTTGCTCCGGTATGCGAAGATCTCGGCTTCGACTACACCTCTTTCTCCTTCTATTTCACCGCTATTCTTCTTGGTCTCGCTCTTGGCCTCCCACTCCTAAGCCGCTTCATACCAAAAGTAATTGGCAAACCGTGGCACATAGGCATTGAACTCGTCCTCATTGCCGCTGGTGCCGCGATGGCGTTCTACACCGAAGTCTGGATGTTCATCGCTTCCGCCGCAGTCATCGGCATCTGTTTTTCGTTTACAACCGGTGTTTGCATGTCCGACGTCATCGACCAATGGTTTAGCAAATCATCCGGTCTTGCCATCGGCCTTGCATGGGGCGTTAACTCCCTTTGCACGCTTCTTCTTAGTCCCGTTGTCACCCTTGTCATCGAGCAACAAGGCTGGCGCGTGGGATTCATCGTGCTTGCAGCCGTTTCCGCAGCCATGATTCTGCCTGCAAGCGCCTTTATCATTCGATTTAAACCTTCTGATCGCAATATGCTTCCGTACGGAGAAACCGTCATCGAAACCTCCGAGGACAACGGTCCTGAAAATCAGGATGATGTTCTTACGGGCATGACGCTCCGGGATGCTGTGAAGACGCCGTCTTTTATCCTCTGCGCCTTGCTGCTTTGCGTGGCGCAACTCACCTGCTGCATGAATCAGCTGTTCCCAACTTACGCAAGCGAGGTTGGATTCAATCCCATCGTAGGAAGCCTGATGGTCTCCGCAGCCTCTCTCCGATATCTTCTTAAATCCCTTTGTTGGGAAAACGTGCGATAAGCTCGGCGCCATTAAGGCAACGGTCGCGTGGACGGCAGTTAGCATCTCTTCTTTCTTGCTTCTCATCATTGGCGGAAACAGCAAGACCGTCTCCATCATCGCCGCCGGCGTGAACGACGTCATGTTTGCCATTGTTGGAACCGCAATGCCAATGCTCCTTCTTTCGCTTTTCGGATCGAGAGACTTCGGAAGGATTTACTCGATTGTCTGCTCCGCAGGATATATCGTTGGTGCGTTTGGCATGCCGGTCATGATGAAGGTCTACGGCATGGCGGGATCTTTCCAGGGTGTATTTATCTTCTGCATTGTCTGCAACCTTATGATTGCTGCATTTGCCATCATTTCTGGCCTTCTTAATAAAGCTGCCATGAAATAGCCGGGCCGATTTTCACCTCCGCAGAACTCTATGCAACGGGGCCGATTCCAAACTAGCTTGGAATCGGCCCCGTTTTTCGTTTCAATGATCACCAACAGACTACCCGAGCACCAGCGTGCACTTCCGCTTGACTAGCCTATTTGAACATGAGTCCAACTACTCCGGCCCAAACCGCCTTTTCGTCAATATCCTCGTCCTGCGCGACCGTATTGCTTGTTCCCTCAAGAACGGTATACAGGATCTGGACGTACAACATAACATCGGTGCCATCCGGAAACGCACCAATCTCTACGCCATGCGACAGGATATCCTTTAGCGCCCCCATAGTTCGATTGGTTGCCGTTGCCTGACGCTCTTGGACCGCAGGAATTCGGTTTGCCTGAATACTGACCTCTGCCAACACGCGACGTCGCTTTTCATCGCTTCGATAGCCGCCTATAACCGTATTGCCGAGCTCAATAAGCGCCGCTTTAAAGCCGTCCCGATCGACAATCAGCGAATAGTCGCGCTGATAATCAATGGACGGAAACATGCTATCCAAAAGTGTAGTGAAGATTTCTTCCTTGGAGGGAAAGTAGTAGTACACAGACGGTTTGGAGATGCCGACGCGATCGCAGATTTTTCCAATCGAGGCCTTGTCGTAGCCGACCTCCGCCACAAGATCGTACATCGCGTTCAATATTTTCCTCTTTGTGCTCACGCTTCGCTTCTCCATTACAAATCACTTCCGCACTGCCAACATTAATTAAGGATGGCAATGGGGCATCAATTCGTGTTCAAACATGACCACTATAAACGGTGAACGGTATGTATCGCTAGGCGAGCGGCATTAATTCAAAATAATCTACCGAACGGTAGGTATAGTAGTACTATAGCAGGTGAAACCCCGCTATTGTCGCGGCCGGACAGCATCGCGGGAAACACGACGGAAGGACCAACCATGTACGAGAACTATCGTATGCCGGGCGAGTTCGAGAAGCGCTCCAACGTCTATGTGACATGGCTTCCCGATTACATTCGCGCCGAGGGCTTCGATAACCGCCAGCCCTGTGTTGATGTAATCAAGGCTCTGCTCGAGTATGGCGACGTTACGGTCAATCTCAACTGTGGCACCCCGGGCTCCTACGAGGAAGCCTGCTCGCGTCTGAAGGAGGAGGGGGTCGACCTCGATCGCATCGAGATCACGCAGTTCGAAGACTCCAACTTCTATGTCCGCGACAACGGCCCCAGCATCATGGTCGACGACAAGGGCCATTCCTATATGGTCAACCCCGCTTGGACCTACTACGGCGTGTGGGACAAGAACTCCCCGGAGTGCCAGTCTGCACGCAGGGCAGCCGTTCACATGGCTGTTGCACTCGGTTGCTTTGATATCGTGAATTCCGAAATGGTATCCGAGGGCGGCGACCGCGAGTTTGACGGTCACGGCACCCTGATCGCCATCGAGGACACGGAATGCCGCAAGCGCAATCCCGAGTTCACGAAAGAGGAGGTAGAGGCCGAGTATAAGCGCATCTACAACCTCAACAAGGTTATCTGGTTGCCCCAGCCTATGCTCGAGGACGATGATTATCGACTGGGCATTCTCGACGAGAAGGAAGACGGAACCCCCGTCTTCGGCATGAGTTTTGCGGCCCATATCGATGAGATGTGCCGCTTTATCACTCCGAACAAGATTCTTCTTGCCGAGGTGTCCGATGAAGAAGCCGCTTCGAGCAAGGCTGGCGCAGAGTCTCGCCGCCGCATTGAGGCAGCCTACGAGATTCTGAGCAAAGAGACAGACTGGGAGGGCAAGCCCTTCGAGATCGTCCGTATGCCCACCGCCGAGCCGATTGAAGTCGTCATCGCCCCCGGCGACGAGGATTACGAGCTGTACAAGGGCTTCATTGATGAAATGGGCGGCAAGTTCATGGATGGCACTCCTTGGCCCGAAGGACCGGTCCACTTCTACGCCGCAGCGAGCTACTGCAACTTCTTGATCTGCAACGGCGTCGTTCTTGGCCAGCGTTACTACCACGAGGGCATGAACGAAATCGTGAAAGAGAAGGACGAGCAGGCCAAGGCAGTTCTTGAGAGCTGCTTCCCCGATCGCAAGGTCATCATGATCGACTCTCTCGCGCTTAACCTGTCCGGCGGCGGCGTGCACTGCTGGACCAAGGACGTGGCAGCCAGCTGCTAGCGAGCCCTTAAGCTGCGCTATCTGACTTAGGCACCACATATGCCGTCCCCCGAGAGTTGTCCGTGCTTCTCTCGGGGGCACATCCACCGTTTATTTATCAGTAGATAGAAAGGAAATAGGCATGAACAACAGCCTTCGCGGTCGCGACTACCTCAACATCCATGATCTCTCCTCCGAGGATTTCCGCTACCTCATCGATCTTGCCTGGAACCTTAAGGCCCAGAAGAAGTCCGGCGTCGACCAGCGTTACTTCCCCGGCAAGAACGTTCTCGCCAACTTTGAGTGGGGCTCGACCCGCACTCGCTGCGCGTTCGAGACCTCTTGCAACGACCTGGGCATGGGCTTCACATATCTGACCAACTCCCACATGGGCGACTGCGAGACCATCGAGGACGCCATGCGCGTTTTCAACGGCATGTACGACCTCATCGTCTATCGCGCCCAGAAGGACGAGCAGTTCCTCTATGACATCGCCGAGCTGGTTGACATTCCGGTCATCAACGCCCTTACGCTCGGTGATCACCCGACCCAGATGCTCGCTGACGCCCTCACGATGGAGGAGCAGTGGGGCGGTCTGCGCACGAGCCGCGGCAAGAAGATGGCTTTCGTTGGCAATTGCGCTGGCGCTCCGGTGTGGTATGGCCGTCTGTGCGCCATGCTCGACATGGACTTCCTCGCCATCGGCCCCGATGACCTCCGCCACCAGATGTGCAAGGAAATGATCGAGGAGGTCGAGGCCTGCTACGCCAAGTACGCTCCCAACAGGACCTTCACCATCACCTCTGACCTTGATGCCCTGGATGGCGTTGACGTCATCGTTACCGAGGAGTGGCGCTACGTTAACCCCGAGTGCGGCGATGAGGTCCTTGATCCCGACGACTACAACTCTTGGCTGGGCGACGCCGAGTCCCTGTATCCCTATCGCGTCACCAGCGAGCTGTGCAAGCGTACCAATAACCCCGACATCTTCTGCATGCACGAGCTCCCCTCTGTTCACAACGCAAATCACCGTGTTGGCAAGATGCTCCTCGACCAGTGCAAGAACGACCTGCACCGCGAGATCATCACCGAGGGCTTTGAGATTGCCGATGAGTGCTTTGAGGCCAACGCCTCGGTCATCTTCCGCGAGGCGGAGAATCGCCAGCACACCATCAAGGCCGTTATGTGCGCCCTTCTGGGTCTCTAGGAGCAGCATCAATGGAAAATGCAAAGTTAAAGAGCAGCAAGGTCTACGCATGGGTTCTCGTAATCGCGCTCGGCCTCATGTCTGCTGGCACGACCGGATCCTATAGCGTAATCGCCGGTTCCTTCGTCGCGCCCGTGTGCGAGGAATTCGGGTTTGACTACTCCATCTTCTCGTATTACTTCACCGCGACGCTCATTGGTCTTGCGGCGGCGCTTCCGTTTGTCGGAAAACTCATCCCCAAGGTTGTTGGCAAGGTTTGGCTCCCCGTCGTCGAGCTTATCCTGCTCGCCGCCGGCGCAGGCATGGCCTTCTACACCGAAGTCTGGATGTTCATCGCCGCTGGCGCCCTGATTGGCGTTTGCTTCGCCTTCACCACCGGCGTTGCCATGTCCGATGTTATCGACCAGTGGTTCAAAAAATCCGGTGGCCTGGCAATTGGCCTCGCTTGGGCTGTAAATTCGATTTACATGCTCATCATGAGTCCTGTCATCACCTCTGTTATTGAGGCCGCCGGTTGGAGGACTGGTTATCTGGTACTCGCTGGCGTCTCCGCCGTGCTGATTCTTCCCGCCTCCATCCTGATCATTCGCTACAAGCCTCAGGACAAGGGCATGCTGCCCTACGGTTATGTCGAAGGCGAGACGACCGCTGAGATCGAGGAGACGACCGAGGAAAGCGCCCGCGGCGTTAGCTATGCGCGCGCTATCAAGTCGCCTGCTTTCTTCTTTTGCATCGGCTTCCTTTGCCTCGTTCAGCTCACCTGCTGCATGAACCAGCTCTTCCCCACGTATGCTTCCGAGGTTGGTTTTAACCCCATGGTGGGCGGCTTTATGGTTTCCGCCGCATCGCTCTTCGACCTGTTCCTTAACCCGATCGTCGGTACCACTTGCGATAAGTTCGGCAGCACGAAGGCCATTCTGGGTTGGCTTGCCGTCTCCATCCTCTCCTTTGTCATGCTCATGATGAGCAGCGGCAACTCGACGCTCAGCATTCTTGCCGCAGGCGTAAACGACGTCATGTATGTCATCGCCGGCACCGCTCTGACCGTTTTGGTCATGGATGTCTTTGGCTCCCGTGATTTCGGTCGCATCTTCGCGCTGATTTGCTCCGTGGGCTATATCGTCGGCGCCTTCGGCATGCCCGTTATGATGAAGGTCTATGAGCTTGCCGGCTCTTTCCAGGGTGTCTTCATCTTCTGCATCGCATGCAACGTCATCATCGGTCTGTTCTTGCTGCTTGCCAAGAAGACCGGAAAGAACCTTTCCTGGGACGAATAAGCTAAGTTCGTTTTAGGCATGGTTGACAGGGCATACCGCATGTCCTATTTGGGGCATCGACTTACGTCGATGCCCTTTTTGTGTTCGGCATCCAAAGCGAAGGGACCGCCCCTTTGCCGCGTCCCGTTCGTTTTTTGGCGCGGTTCGTTACATTCCTCACTGGTGTCGGCAAAAAATGGGAATAGAGTAGGACAAACGCGTCGAATACGAACGGCGGGGGAGAGCGGGCGAGTGCGCCCGCGCGGGAGAGGTTGCCGTCCATGCTGGAGCTCAAAGATATTTGCAAGAGGTATGTCACGCAGTCGTTTACGCAGGTGGCGCTCGACAACGTGAGCCTAGCTTTTCGCGATAACGAGTTTGTGGCCATCCTGGGCCCTTCGGGCTCGGGCAAAACTACGATGCTCAACGTCATTGGCGGTCTGGACCATTTCGATTCCGGCGATCTGCTGATCGACGGTATTTCGACCAAGGACTTCCGCGACCGCGATTGGGATGCCTACCGCAACAACCGCATCGGCTTTGTATTCCAGAGCTATAACCTTATTCCGCATCAGACCATCTTGGAAAACGTGGAGCTGGCGCTCACGCTCACGGGCGTTGGCCATGCTGAGCGCCGTAAGCGTGCACGTGAGGCGCTCGAGGCAGTCGGTCTGGGCGAGCATGTGAACAAGCGCCCGAGCCAGCTTTCGGGCGGACAGATGCAGCGCGTGGCTATTGCCCGTGCCCTAATCAACGACCCCGAGATCGTGCTGGCCGATGAGCCGACCGGCGCTTTGGACTCAACGACGTCCGTGCAGGTCATGGACTTGCTCAAGGAGGTCGCGCGCGACCGTCTGGTCATCATGGTCACGCACAATCCCGAGCTGGCGTACCAGTATGCCACGCGCATCGTCAACCTTGCGGACGGTAAGATCACCGACGATTCTGACCCCTTTGATGTTGCCGATGCCACGCGTCGCGAAGCCAAGCCCACGCGCAAAACCTCGATGAGCTTTATGACAGCTCTGGGGCTTTCGGCACGCAACCTCATGACCAAGAAAGGCCGTACGGCCATGACGGCCTTTGCGGGCTCGATTGGCATTATCGGCATCGCGGCGATTCTGGCGCTCTCAAACGGTGTGAACAACTACATCAAAAAGGTCGAGGAGGATACGCTCTCGAGCTATCCGCTTACCATCTCCAAGCAGGATTACGACCTGTCGTCCATGATGGGCGGGCAGGGGACCGCGGAGGATGGCGAGGACGCGGGCGGCGCTTCCGACAGTGAGGGCGATTCGGTCGAGAAGTCCGATAAGATTCCCGTGGTCACGGCCGTGAAGGACATGTTCGCGAGCGTAAAGTCCAACGATATGACGAGCTTTAAGGCGTGGCTCGATGACGGGGGCGACGGCATCGATAAAGAGGTCAACGCCATTCAGTACAGCTACGGCGTGACGCCAGTCGTGTATCGCGCGGGCAAGGGTGACGAGAAGCCCGTGCGCCTGGTGCCCAACGCGATGACCGAGGCTATGAGCGGCGGAGCGAGTTCGGCGGCGATGGCGAGCATGGACTCCATGGGAAGCTCGGTCTTTAACGAGATGATCGACGACCAGAGCCTGCTCGACAGCCAATACGATGTCGTCGCCGGTCATTGGCCCACGTCTGCCAACGAGGCCGTGATGGTGCTTTCGAGCCGCGGCACGGTGGGCGACTACACGCTCTACAGCATCGGCGCGCTGGACATCAATGAGCTTAACGACCTGGTCAACAGTGCCATGACCGCCGACGGCGGGGTCGAGACGCCCGAGACCGCTGCCGACTTTACCTACGAGGATGCGCTGTCTACGACGTTTAAGGTGTTGTCGCCGGCCGATGCCTATCGCAAAAACGAAGAGACCGGTATGTGGACCGATATGTCCGGTGACGCCGACTTTATGGCAGCCAAGGTTGCCGACGGTATTGACGTACGCATTGTGGGCGTGGTGCAGCCCAACGAGACTGCCAACGCGAGCGCGTTGACTCCAGGTATTGCCTACACGCATGCACTGACTCGCCTGCTTATGGAGCGCGCGGCCGATTCGAAGATTGTGCAGGAGCAGCTTGCTCATCCCGAGACGGATGTCTTTACCGGTAAAACGTTCGACGAGTTGCAGGGCGAGGCCAAGCAGGGCGTGGACCTGAGCAGCATGTTCAGCGTTGACGAGGCGGCACTCAAGAGCGCGTTCTCGTTCGATACGTCTGCGCTCTCGGGTGCGGCCGGTGGCATGGACCTTTCGGGCATCGATTTGTCGGGCCTGGATATCGATCTTTCGGGCGTTGGCAAGGACATCGACTTCAGCGACATCATGGCCAAAGCGCCGGCTCCCGATTTCTCGGGCGTTTTCGATGGCTTGGAGCTCACACCCGAGCAGATGCAGCAGGTGGGTGCGCTTGCCAACCAGCTGTTTGTTGGCTTTATGCAGTCTGATCAGTTTAAGGCCCTGACGCCCGAGGACCTTAAGGACGCATCGAAGCTCGCTGCTGCGTTCTCGGAGTACCTTGAGAACGATGCTACGGCGCAGCAATGCCTGGCGCAACTCAAGGCGCTGGGCGGAGATGCACTGGCTGAGCGGCTACAGCGGGCAATGACCGACTATGTGCAAAAGCAGCTCGCACCCTATTTGCAGCAGGCAATGGACCAAGTGATGCAATTGCTCAGCGACAGAATCGCAACGACGGTGTCGTCCCAGCTCAAGGCGGGCGCGGCGGGGCTTATGGACCAGATGGCCGCGCAGATGTCGTCGAGTTTTGCCAATCTGGCGAGCGCCATGCACGTGGATGCGAGCGCCTTTGCCCGTGCTATCCACTTCAACATGGATGCCGAGGACCTGAGCTCGCTCATGATGAGCTACGCTAGGGCCTCGCAGCTCACCTACGACAACAACCTGGCCACGCTGGGTTATGCGGATGAAGCCGACCCCATCTCGGTCAAGATTTTCCCGCGCGACTTTGAGGCCAAGGAGCGCGTGCTCGACCATATCGATACGTATAACAAGCAGGTCAAGGCTGCCGGCCACGATGAACGGGCGATCTCGTATACCGACTATATGGGCATCATCATGGGTTCGGTGACCGACATCGTGAATACCATCAGCTTGGTGCTTATCGCGTTTGTAAGCATCAGCCTGGTGGTGAGCTCCATCATGATCGGCATCATCACCTACATCAGCGTGCTGGAGCGTAAAAAGGAGATCGGCATCCTGCGCGCAATTGGCGCGTCGAAGCGCAACGTGGCCAATGTGTTTAACGCCGAGACGTTTATCGAAGGCCTTATCGCTGGCGTCTTTGCCATTGTCGTGGTAGTGCTCGTGAGCTTCCCAATCAATGCTTGGGCGCTTGCGAACAAGCAGGTTCCCAATTTAATGAGTCTGCCCGTTCAAGACGCGCTGGTGCTTATCGCGATTTCGGTGCTGCTGACGGTCGTTGCCGGCCTGCTGCCGGCTCGCAGCGCGTCCAAGAAGGACCCCGTGGAGGCCCTGCGCTCCGAATAGTGTGACAAAGGGAGAGTCCTTTGTCGCATTGGGTGGCTCGCGAAATCAAAGGTGAATACTTTTCCCGAGAAGTGAACGACCTAATTTGGACCCCCAGAGCATCCGCATTTTTCGACGCCAAAACCGCAGGATTTGAGCGACAAAACCGCAGGAAATGGCCTTCGAAAAGTGTCGATGCTTCGGGGGTCCGATTTCACTCGTTCACTTCTCGGGAAAAGTATTCACCTTCGATGCGCGAGGTGCGGTTGGAAGGGTGGCTGGTGCCGGGTGGCCGCGTTTCTTTTGGACAGACCGCGGGCTTAGACCTCCAGTGCGCCGTACTGCTCGTCGTCCACGGGCTCGAGCCACTCGTTGCTTGTGTCTTCCCCAGGGAAACCGAATGCCAGGTGGCTGAACCAGCTGTTGGCGGTGGCGCCGTGCCAGTGCTTGACGTTGGCGGGAATCTCGACGATATCGCCGGGGTGCAGGCGCTGCGCGGGCTTGCCCTCTTCCTGGTACCAACCCTCGCCATCGACGCAGATCAGCACCTGTCCGCCGCCCTTGCTCGCGTGGTGGATGTGCCAGTTGTTGCGGCAGCCCGGCTCAAAGGTGACGTTGTGGATGGGCAGGTAATCGCCTGGGGCGGTCAGCGCGTTGAGATAGCTCTGGCCGATAAAGTACGGTGCATAGGCGTCGTTGGGCTCGCCGAGGCCAAACATCCCGCCGTGGAGCTCGGATGCTGCGCCTTCTATTTTGTTAGTCATGGTCTTCCCTTCGTTCATTTGTTTTACTTTGCTACGTTAGAGGTACCTTGCTGCGAAGTTCTTGAGTTCGGCATCGCTTTTGTTGTTGAGAATGCCGCCGTCGACGATCTTTGCATTTGGTGCGCATGGCCTGAGGACCGACGCCGTCTTGCCCATTCCGCTTCCGCCCGAGGTAGCAAACAAGACGATTGTTTTGCCTGCTAAGTCGTAAGACTCAAGGAACGTGTTGATAATCGCCGGTGCCACGTACCACCAGATGGGGAATCCCAAAAAGACGGTGTCGTAGTCTTCGATATGCTCGACCCTGGAGGTTATGGTGGGGCGGCAGGAGGGGTCGGAGGCCTCGAGCGTGCTGCGGCTCTGCTTATCGCGCCAGTTAAGGTCGGCACTCGTGTACGGATCGGCGGGGACAAAGG
>CABTZM010000004.1 GCA_902489295.1 uncultured Collinsella sp. | reverse complement strand
ACAGACTTACATGAGTGGTTTCACTCATTTGGGACAGACATCGATTTGCGATTTTGTCGTTTTGGCCCTGTTTTTGTTGCTGATTGGATATAAATAGGTCACAGGCTCAGCATTTCGCGTTCCTTCTCTCCTTTTAGGTGTTGCCTGTACGGCTTTGAAAGGAGAGACCATGCCCCGATGCGCCCGCGAAATTTCGCTCACCGGCTATTACCACGTCTTTGACCGCGGTAACTCCAAACAGATCATTTTTGAAGATGATTCCGACCGCTATCGTTTCCTATCGGACATATCGGACAGGTTTGCGTGCCATGACGTGGCGGTGTTGGCCTGGTGTCTTATGGACAACCACTTCCATTTGATGGTTGATGACCCATATGACAACCTTTCAAAGGCAATGCAGTGCGCGCTGACGGCGTATGCTAAGTATTTCAATGGGAAAACGGGAAGAACGGGCCATCTGTTTGACAATCGCTATTCGCGGGTCGCGGTTGAGTCGGACACGCAGGCAGTGCAGCTGCTCGACTATATTCATCTCAATCCCGTGAAGGGTGCGCTTGACTCGCTCGAGGCGTACCGCTGGTCAAGCTATAAGGCGTATCAGCTGGGCTATGATCCCTTTGACATCTGTGATGCGGCCCCTATGCTTGATGTTGTCGGAGGCTCCCGTCGCTATTGCGAGCATCTCAAGAAAGTTGCCGGGCGCATCTGGTCAGTGGAGGTTCTTCCGCGCCGGCGGATCCCCGATGAGGAGGCCCTTTTCGTTGCGCGCGAAGTCCTGACGAGCATAGATCCTGCGTTGCTCAAGGCCCTGCCACGCCCCGAACGCGATGCCTGCCTGCTGAGGCTCAGGCGGGCACATCTCACGGTCAAGCAAATTGCCCGTATCACCGGTATCGGCGCCACAAGCGTGACCAAGGCTACTGCAGGCTGGAAGGATGCAGCGTGAGATAGGGGCCGGAGCCGATCGGGACGCCGCATGCGTGCGTCATGTCTGTCCCCAATGCGTGAAAACACTCATCTAAGTGTGTCCCCAATGAGTGGGGCTATGATCCCTTTGAAAAGTGCAAACACTCATGTAAGTCTGTCCCCAATGAGTGCAAAAAAGGCGCCCTCCGTAGGGGAGAACGCCTTTGGTAAGTTCTATGTGAACGCGAGGTCTTTGACCCGGAGAGTCCGAGGTACTTGTTGGTAAGACCTTATTTAGGAGCGCGCAACCTTGCCAGACTTGAGGCAGGTGGAGCAAACGTTCATCTTGCGACGGTGACCATCGACGACGACGTAGACGCGCTGGATGTTGGGGCGGAACTTACGGTTGGTGACGCGGTGAGAGTGGCTGATGGAGCGACCGGCAACGGGGGGCTTACCGCAAACTTCGCAAACTTTGGACATAACTGACCCTCCTTGGGCGACAAACGAACATGTCGCGTTAACAAACAAGCCTGAACTATAGCACAGAAGTCGCTCCCTGTGCGCAATCTACACAGAGATATTCCTCTTTTGGCGATAGTGCCCACGCTACGGCCCTGGACGTAGATCCGATTTGCGTGCAGCAGAGGGGATTATGCCAGCTCGTGCGTGTGTTTTCAAGCTCGTCCCACAAATATATATAGGTTTATGGAGCGCCTGCGCACGTTTACGGATTGCTCTGTATTTATGCTCGCAATTAAGCTCGAGGTTGGCTACACTATCCCTTGACCATTAAAGGGGTACGAGATACCCACATGGAATTACATAGCTGCCAAAGAGCAGCCTTTCCTGTGGGTGTCTGGTCCGCTTAAGCGGTCGGGCATCTATTTTTTTGACTGTGTCAGCAGTCAAGACATGTGAGGAAGGAGATCGATGGGCACGACTTCCCCCAAGGCGGTCATCATGGACGAGACCGCCGTCAATCGAGCGATGACCCGCATTGCGCACGAGATTCTCGAGCGCAACGAGGGCTGTGAAGACCTCGCTCTGGTCGGCATCGTCACGCGCGGCGACCTTCTGGCAAAGAAGCTCGCCGAGGAGATCAAGGAGATCGAGGGCGTCGACGTTCCGCTCGGTAGCCTCGACATCAGCTTCTACCGCGATGACTACGCTACCAATTTCGCTCCCGCGATCCACGCTACCAACATTCCCTTCAGCGTCGACGGCAAGCGCGTTGTGCTGGTGGACGACATCCTGTATACGGGCCGTACTATCCGCGCCGCTCTGGATGCTGTCATGGACCTGGGCCGTCCGAGCCGCATCGAGCTGGCAGTTCTCGTTGACCGCGGTCACCGTGAGCTCCCCATCTCGCCGGACTTTGTCGGCAAGAACGTTCCCTCGTCGCATGAGGAGAACGTGCACCTATATATGAAGGAAGTAGACGGCCGCACCGCTGTCGAGATTAATGACGTCGCGCCGGGTTCCCATGTGGGCTCCGCGCCGCTGGGAGGTGAGTAGTACCGTGGCGTTCAACCATAAGCACCTGATCGACATTACCGAGTACTCCGAAGAGGACATCAAGCTCATCCTCGAGACCGCCAAGGCGTTCTCCGAGGTCAACGAGCGTGCGATCAAGAAGGTCCCCACGCTCAAGGGCAAGACCATCGTCAACATGTTCAACGAGCCCTCGACGCGCACCCGCAGCTCCTTCGAGCTCGCCGAGAAGCGCCTTTCGGCCGACAGCCTCAACTTTGGCGGCTCCTCGACCTCCACGGTCAAGGGCGAGAGCCTCGTCGACACCGTCGAGACCCTCAACGCCTACAAGATTGATTGCATCGTCGTTCGCGATAAGCACGCCGGTGCTCCCTACATCGTCACGCAGAACTCGCCCGCGAGCGTTATCTGCGCCGGCGACGGCAAGCACAACCATCCCACGCAGGCCCTGCTCGACCTGTACACCATCTGGGAGCACAAGGGTGACTTCCACGGTCTGAAGGTCGCCGTCGTCGGCGATATCGCGCACTCCCGCGTCTGCGGCTCGCTGATCCCTGCCCTTAAGATTATGGGCTGCGAGACCTACGCCGTCGCCCCCGGCACGCTGCTGCCGCCGGCGCCCGAGGTTCTGGGCTGCGACCACGTGACGAGCGACCTCGATTCCGTCCTGCCCGAGCTGGACGTCGTCTATATGCTGCGCGTGCAGCAGGAGCGCCTCGAGGGTGCCCCGTTCCCGACCATTCGCGAGTACCACAAGCTCTTCGGTCTGACCAAGGACCGCGAGAAGCTCATGAAGCCCGACGCGATCATCTGTCACCCGGGCCCCATCAACCGCGGCGTCGAGTTCGACTCCTATATGGCCGACCACCCGCAACGCTCCGTCATCCTGGAGCAGGTCTACGCCGGTATCTGCGTGCGTATGGCTATCCTGTATCTGCTGCTTGGAGGTGCCGATAATGGCCTTGCTTCTTAAGAATGCCCACGTCGTCGACCCGTCCGTCGAGCTTGACGGTGTCGTTGACGTCCTGATTGACGGCGATAAGATCGCCGAGGTCGGCGAGAATCTCGCCGTCGAGGGAGCCGAGGTCCGCGACCTTTCCGGCAAGTACCTCGTCCCCGGCCTGGTGGATATGCACGTTCACCTTCGCGAGCCTGGCTACGAGGTCAAAGAGGACATCGAGAGCGGCACCCGCGCTGCTGCCAAGGGCGGCTTCACCGGCGTGTGCGCCATGCCCAACACCGACCCCGTTACCGATAACGGAACCGTCGTTGAGTTCGTCAAGTCCCGCGCTGCCGAGGTCGGCCACTGCCGCGTCTATCCTTCTGGTGCTATGACTCGCGGCCTTAAGGGCGAGGCTATGTCCGAGATGGGCGATATGGTCGCCCACGGCGCCGTCGCCTTCACCGATGACGGTCGCGGCGTGCAGGGTGCGGGCATGCTCCGTCGCTGCATGGACTACGGCAAGATGTTCGGCAAGGTCTTTATGAGCCACTGCCAGGACGAGGATCTGGTCGGCCACGGCCAGATCAACGAGGGCAAGGTCTCGACCCGTCTGGCCCTCGAGGGTTGGCCGGCCGCCGGCGAGGAGCTTCAGATTGCCCGCGACATCGAGATTGCCAAGCTGACCGGTGCCAAGCTGCACATCCAGCACATCTCCACCGCTCATGGCCTGGAGCTCGTGCGTGCCGGTAAGGCTGCCGGTGTCCAGGTGACCTGCGAGGCCACCCCGCACCACATGTTCCTGACCGAGAACGACCTGGACGAGACCTACAACACCTCGCTCAAGGTCAATCCGCCGCTGCGCACCGACGAGGATGCCGAGGCCATCCGTCAGGGTGTCATCGACGGTACCGTCGACGCTATCGTTACCGACCACGCTCCCCACACCCCGTGGGAGAAGGCCCGCGAGTTCGAGCTCGCGCCCTTTGGAATGATTGGCCTCGAGACTTCGCTGTCGCTCGTGCTCACTGAGCTGGTCAACACGGGCAAGATGAGCGTGAGTCGCATGGTCGAGCTCATGGCCATCAAGCCGCGTGAGATTCTGGGCCTCGATCAGGTTCAGGTCAAGGCGGGCTCTGTCGCCGACCTGACCGTGTTCGACCCCTCCGCAACCTGGACGGTTGGCGAGGACGGTTACGAGTCGCGCGCCGAGAACTCCGGTTTTGCCGGCCGCACGCTCACCGGTCGTGCCACCGATGTATTTGTCGGTGGCAAGCAGACGCTCGCCGACGGCTGCATCTGCTAGCATAGCCTTATCGCTTTTGTGCGCGGCGCCCTTGCGGTGCCGCGCTTTCTGTTCGTTTAGACCATGCAACCGCATGGGGGATTGGAGCGTCTATGCCCACACCTTCCACTGCACGCATGCACGACTTCGAGGTCGTCTCGAACCGGGAGATCGCCGACGGCATCTTCTCGCTCGTCATCTCGGCCCCCAAGCTTGCAAGTGCGCTCAAGCCCGGTCAGTTTGTGAACATCGCCGTCCCCGGCGATGCGTCTTCTCTGCTTCGTGTGCCCTTGAGTTTCTACCGCGCCGACGCCGAGGCCGGCACCGTCGAGCTGTGGTACGCCGTCGTGGGCGACGATACCCGCCGTTTGTCCCAGATGGGCCCTGGCTCCACCTCTAACCTGTTGGGCCCCGGTGGCCGTGGCTGGATGGTACCCGAGGGCACCAGGAAGGCACTGCTCGTCGCCGGTGGCATCGGCGTTCCGCCTGTGCTGTGTCTTGCCGGCATGCTTGCCGAGCAGGGTGTTGATGTGGACGTGTGCCTGGGCTTCGGCACCGCTTCCAAAGTCGTGGGTGTCGATGAGTTCCGTGCGCTGGGCGCCACGGTTAACGTGTGCACCGACGACGGTTCGCTCGGCACGCACGGTTTTTGCACCGATCCGGCAGCCGAGCTGCTTGGAGAGGGCGGCTACGACTACGTCGCCAGCTGCGGCCCCGCCGTCATGATGAAGAAGGTCGCCGCCGCTGCCGCCGAGGCCGGTGTGTACTGCGAGGTGTCGCTCGAGCGCATGATGAGCTGTGGCTTTGGCGCCTGCAACACCTGCAATGTCGAGACGGTCGACGGTATGAAGGGTGCTTGTATGTGCGGCCCCGTGTTCGATGCTTCCAAGGTGGTGGTCTTCTAGTGGGTACCGTGAACATGGCCGTCGATTTCGGCGGCGTCAAGATGCAGAACCCCATTAACACCGCAGCCGGTACCTTCGGCTACGGCTGGCAGTTCCAGAATTTCTTCGATGTTTCCCAGCTGGGCGCCATCACCACCAAGGGTTGCGCTGCCGAGCCCTGGCCCGGCAATCCCGCGCCCCGCATGGCCGAGATTCCCGGCGGTATGATCAACTCCGTGGGTCTTCAGAACCCCGGCGTGGCCGCCTTTGCCCGCGAGTCCGGTCCGTGGCTCGAACAGCTGTCCAAGGACGGCTGCCAGGTCATCTGTCAGGTTGCCGGTCACTCCGTTGACGAGTTTGTCCGCGCACTCGAGATGTATGTCGAGCTGTGCCCCTGGGCTGCCGGCTACGAGATCAACGTGAGCTGCCCTAATATCGCCGCCGGCGGTGCCGCCATGGGCTCCACGCCCGAGGGCGCCTCTTCCGTTATGGCTGCTTGCCGCAAGGTGACCGATAAGCCGCTGTTCGTGAAGATGGCGCCGGTCAACGTCGCCGAGATCGCCAAGGCCCTCGAGGCTGCCGGCGCCGACGGCCTTTCGGTCATCAACTCCATCCAGGGCATGGCCATCGACGTCCATACCCGCAAGTCCCGCGTGGCCAAGCCCAAGGGCGGCCTTTCGGGCCCGCTGTGCCACCACATCGCCGTGCGCATGGTCTGGGAGGTTGCCCAGGCCGTCGATATCCCCATCAACGGTGTCGGCGGTGTCATGACTGGCGAGGATGCGGCTGAGTTTATCCTGGCCGGCGCCACCTGCGTGTCGGTCGGCATGGCCAACTTCGTCGATCCGTGCGCTTCGCTTAAGATCGCGCATGAGCTCGAGGCCTGGGCCGAGTCCCAGGGCGTAAAGGACATCAACGAGCTGGTGGGTGCTTTCGAATGCTAGAGAATGATGCCCGCGACCGTGTTATCGTCGCCCTCGACTGCGACCGTGAGCGCGCGCTCGAGCTCGCCCACGAGCTTTCGGGCCATGCCGCCTGGCTCAAGGTCGGCATGACGCTCTATTACGCTGAGGGTCCCCAGATCGTCAAGACCTTTAAGGACCTTGGCTTTAAGGTCTTCCTCGACCTTAAGTTCCATGACATTCCGCATCAGGTGCGCGGCGCTGCCCGCTCGGCCTCGCTTGCCGGTGCCGACCTGCTTTCGGTCCACGGCCTGGGCTCGGGTGCTATGCTCGCTGCCTGCCGCGAGGGTGCCGAGGAGGCGCGTGAGGACCGCGCCAAGCTCGTCGCCATCACCGTGCTCACGAGCATGAATCAGGATGCCTTGAGCGAGATCGGCGTCGAGTCTCCCGTGGCCGAGGAGGCCGCCCGCTTGGCAAAGCTTGCTCAGGCCAACGGCATCGATGGCATCGTGTGCTCACCGATGGAGGCTCACGACATGCGTGAGCTGCTGGGTCCTGATGCCCTGATCGTGACTCCGGGTGTGCGTCCGGTGGGTGCCGCCCTTGGTGACCAGTCCCGCGTGGCGACGCCTTCCCAGGCTATCGAGCGTGGCGCAAGCCACATTGTGGTGGGCCGTCCCATCACCGGTGCCGACGATCCGGTTGCCGCCTTTGATGCCATCGTCGCCGAGCTGGTCGAAAACGTCGCGTAAAAGATTCCCCTAAGTCACCACTTTTGGGTCTCATTAGCACAAAATAGCCCCTGTGCCTGCGTAAACTTTCCCATCCTTTGTGTGGAATCGCAGGTCAGGGGCTTAACTTTGGGCGCAGTATATTGCACTTTTTGCGGGTATCGTCTAACCTATGGAGCCGCGATTAGGCATTTTGTACGTTCTACGTGCTAAAATGCCAATTATTGAATCAGATATAACCCAACTATTTGGAGGTACGAATGGCACTCCCTCAGCTTACCGACGAGCAGCGCAAGCAGGCTCTTGAGAAGGCTGCTGCCGCACGTCACGCCCGCGCTGAGCTTCGCGAGCAGATCAAGAAGGGCGAGAAGTCCCTCGAGTCCGTGCTCAACTCCGATGACCCCATCGCTTCCCGCATGAAGGTTTCCACCCTCATCGAGTCTCTCCCCGGTTATGGCAAGGCCAAGGCCGCCAAGATCATGGAGGAGCTCGGTATCTCCGCTACTCGTCGCGTCCAGGGCCTCGGCGTCCGTCAGCGCGAGCAGCTCCTCGAGCAGCTGACCAAATAAGTGAGCGCTCAGGATTCCAAGCTCTTTGTGATTTCTGGACCGTCAGGCGCAGGCAAGGGTACGCTCGTCACTCGTGTGCGCGAGCGCCGCTCGAACCTGGGTCTGACGGTTTCGGCTACCACGCGAGCACCACGCAAAGGTGAGGTCGACGGCGTCAACTACTTTTTTCTGACGCGCGAGGAGTTCGACCGCCGCGTGGCAAACGGTGAGTTTGTTGAGTGGGCCGAGGTCCACGGTAACTGCTACGGCACGTTGGTGAGCGAGGTCACATCCAAGCTCGCCTCGGGCTCGTCTCTGATTTTGGAGATCGATGTCCAGGGCGCCCTGCAGGTGAAGGAGCGTTTCCCCGAGGCCGTGCTGATCTTTATCAAGCCGCCTTCGCTTGAGGTGCTCCGCGAGCGTCTAGTCGGTCGCGGTACCGAGACGCCCGAGACGATTGAGCTGCGTATGGCAAACGCCGCCGATGAGCTTGCCCTTGCCGACCGCTACGACGACGTCGTGGTGAATGACGATCTCGACCGCGCGACCGATGAGCTCGTTCGCGTTCTCGATATGCATGAAAGGATCTGAGGTCCGTGTCCGTTGTAAAGCCTTGCATTGACGATCTTCTGGAGAAGACCGATCATAACCGCTTCCTGCTCGCTTCGCTTGCTTCCAAGCGCGCCTGCGACATCAATAGCATGCTGCGTGGCCAGCACAACCGCGTGCTTGCCGTCCAGGATGTCGATGACATCACCATCGGGCTTTCCGGTGCCGATACCATCTCGATGGCTATGGATGAGATTGTCGACGGCGACATCTCTTACGACGAGGCCCGTTACGAGAAGGCGCTCGGTCATAAGGTTGCTGAAGCCTAAATGGCAGCTCGCGTCTGCCTAGTCCACTATCACGAGGTTGGACTGAAGGGCAAGAACCGCGCGCATTTTGAGCATATCCTCATGGATAACATTAAGGCGGCTTTGGCCGCCTTTTCCGTGAACGCCGTGTCTCGAATTTCCGGTTATATCCTCGTGACCTTTAACGAGCATCAGGCCGACGAGGCGGCGCGCGTCATCCGCACCGTCCCCGGCGTTGCCCGTGTGTCCCTGGCGTACCACACCAACCGCGACCCGCAGGAGTACTGCGCCGCCGCCGTCAAGGCGCTGCGCGAGTTTGGCCCCTTCGATTCGTTTAAGGTGCATGCCAAGCGCTCCAATACCGACTATGAGCTCACCTCGATCGATATTAATCGTCAGGTGGGCGAGGTGCTGTGCGAGGCGTTTCCCGATAAAAAGGTTCAAATGCACGACCCCGATGCGATGGTGCACGTACTGGTGGTCCAGGGTAGCGTTTACGTGTACGCACGCTCCGAGCGCGGCGTGGGCGGTCTGCCGGTGGGATCTGCCGGCAAGGTCGTGACGCTTCTGTCGTCGGGCATCGATTCTCCGGTGGCGACCTGGATGCTCGCGCGTCGCGGCGCGGTTTGCGTGCCGGTGCATTTCTCCGGTCGTCCGCAGACGCCCGACACGAGTGAATACCTGGTGCAGGACATCATCCGTGCACTTGAGCCGGGTGTCCAGATCGGCCGCCTGTACGTGGTGCCGTTTGGCGACTGCCAGCGTGAGATTTCGGTCACCTGTCCCAGCAACCTGCGCGTGATCATGTATCGCCGCATTATGTATTCGGTTGCTGAGCGCATTGCACACATCGAGGGTGCCAGGGCCATCGTTACGGGCGAATCGCTTGGGCAGGTTGCCTCCCAAACGCTTGAGAACATCATGGCCGTCAACGAAGCCGTGAAGATTCCCGTGTTCCGTCCTCTCATCGGTTCGGACAAACAGGAGATCATCGCACGCGCCGAGGAGATCGGTACGTTCGATATCTCGACTGAGGCCGCTCCCGACTGCTGTACGCTGTTTATGCCGCGCCGTCCCGAGACGCACGCTAAACTCGATGCCGTGCATGAGGCCTGGGAACTGTTTGATCACGAGGAGATGATTGAGCGTCTGCTCAAGCAGACCGAGTACATCGACTTCGAGAGCAACACGTACAAGGCCCCTAAGACCTTAAAACGCAAACATTCTGAGCTTGCTCCGCGTGAGATTTACCAAGATTACGAGTAATTGCCTGCATAGACCGACGATGCGCCTGTATCGTCGGTCTTTTGCTATCTGGGCAAATGATGCCAAGATGTTCATTCGCTGACGTGTGTCTGAATAAATGGACATTTTTTCGCAAGGTTTTGGTCAGCTTTTGGTTTGACCGCGAAAACTGGTGTGGACGTGCGGAAGCTGCGGCGTTCGTTTCCTGACACGATGATGTTGGGAGGTTTTGCTATGGCGCAGCGCGAACAACACGAACGAGTCAAAAAGATGGACCGCTGGGCGGGCAAACTGCTCGGTCATAAGGCAGTGGTGATGGCGATACTGGTCGTCATTGCGATGGCGAGTGGACTGGCAATGGCGAACTTTGGCGGCGGTGCCGGCGGTGTGTCGTTTGAGCGCACTGATGGTTCGGGCACGTTAGTGGAGCCGGGATCCGGCGATGCTTCGAGTGGAAAGACATCTGAAGGCTCTTCGCCTAAGGCGTCTGCCGCGGCAGAGGTCTATGTCGATGTTGATGGCGCCGTGGCGTCACCCGGTGTATATCGCCTCAAAGACGGGGCGCGGGTGGCTCAGGCGATTGATGCCGCCGGCGGGCTGGCGCCCGAAGCAGACGTTACGGGGCTTAATCGTGCATCCAAGGTCACTGATGGACAAAAAATTCACGTTCCAACGGTAGGGGAGCAGCAGGTGCCCATTGCGGAAGCCGGTGTTGATGGTGGGACTTCCGCATCATCAGGCGTCGGTGGCGCAACAGGCCTAGTAAACATTAATACGGCAAGCTCGGCAGAGCTGCAGACGCTCTCGGGAATCGGTCCCTCAATGGCACAGTCGATTATCGATGAGCGGACAAAGAACGGTGCTTTTGCTTCGGTTGACGATCTGATGCGCGTGTCGGGAATCGGCGAGAAGAAGCTTGCCAAAATCAAAGATTGCATCTGCGTATGAGTGCGACCGAGCGAGAGCACGTGATGCCTCCGCGGCCCCTGATTCCGTGGACGATGACCCTGTGTGCCGGCATGTGCGTGAGCTGCGCCTTGGTGCTCAGCATAGCCGCTGATGCGCTGCTGAGGGAGCGGGCGACGGCGGTCGGGCCGCTATGGGCCATTCCCGTTGCGGCAGCGGTTTTCGTTGTGCTGGCTCACTCTTGTGCGAGGCTTGCCCCTTTGAAGCGGTGGCTGTATGCCGCGTCCGTCGGTCTCGTGGCGGGAGCGGTCGTCTCGGCGTGGTGGGCTGTGGGTGCGCTAAGCGCCTCGAGGGCGCTCGACGGTCGAGCGGCAAGCGGCCTCGAGTTTGTCGTGCAGGGTGATCCATCCATAAACGACGACGTGTATTCCTATACCTGCGAGGCACGCGCGGACGGTAAGAACTTGGCAACGGTTCGCCTATCGTGTGATCGTGAGCTCAAGGTCGGGGCGCACGTGCGTGTTATCGGTCGCGTTTCACGTTTTGAGAACGATGCATATGGACGATCGCGTGTGCTCCGAGGCGAGGTGCGCAAGGTTAAAGCCGTTCGGATTGTGTCAGTCGATGAAGGCTCTCCGGTGCCGCTGCTTCGGCTGAGAAATGGGCTGCTTGCGTCCATCGCGCCTGCGACAGACCCGGCGCGTGCGCTCATAGCCGGTGTCGTCTGCGGTCGTTCGGCCGAGCTGCGCGCCCAGCCGGCGGGCGACTGGTTTTCTGTGACGGGAACGGCGCATCTTATCGCCGTCTCGGGCAGCCATTTGGCTATCGTGGGATTTGTTATCGAGGGTGTATTGCAAAAGACTCGGTGCTCACGTGGTCTTCAGCGGGCGATATTGGCGATAACGCTTGTGGGCTATGCTGCCTTTACGGGCGCGTCTCCCTCGGCCGTGCGTGCGTGCTGCATGGTGTTCGCGACGCTTGTCGTAAACGGCGCGGGGCGTCGTCGGCACGGCCTTTCGGCACTCTTCGTAACCATGTCCATCTTTGTGCTACTGCGGCCGACGGTGCTGTTCGAGATGGGCTTTCAGCTTTCATGCGCCAGCGTCTTAGCCATTCTGTGCTTTTGCCCCTATGCGACCTACGCTTTGGGTGAGCTGGGTGTGCCATCGGGCGTTGCAAGCATGCTTTCCGTCACGCTGTGCTCGCAACTGGCGACACTTCCCATTACCATTCCTGCCTTCGGTACGTTCTCGCTCATTGCTCCGCTGGCAAATGCGGTCATCGGTCCGGTGGTGAGCGTACTGCTCGCTGTGTCGATCGTGCTGGCTCCCTTTTCGCTCGTGGGACCGTTGCGGACTTGGGCGCTCGTTGTGCCCATGATTGCCGCCCGTTGCGCGCTGTTCTTCGAGCAGCTGTTTGCCGCCATGCCGGGTGCATCCGTGAGCGTGCCGCCCGATAGCATGTGGATTTACCTAGTGCCGTGTTTTCTGGCGGTTCTGCTGGTCTGGTGGCCGCGTCCCCGTGCACGTCCTATGGCGGTGGGGCTTGCATGCCTGATGCTCTTGGCTGCGATTCCGTACGTCTATTGGGATCGATTCGCTCCGCCTTCGGTGACGGTGCTCGATGTGGGCCAGGCCGATGCGATTCTTATCCGCCAAGGCGGCGCAGTTGCACTTGTTGACTGCGGGCTCGACGAGCGTGTGGTTGCGGCGTTGGTTCGCAATAACGTGCACCATATCGATGCCGTTTTTGTGACGCATTGGGATGAGGACCACTGGGGTGGTTTGCCTGCCGTGCTCGAACAGTTTTCGGTCGGAACGATTGCCGTGGCGGCGGATGCGCTGGAGGATGCTCCTGCCGAGGTATTGAACCGACCTGGCGTGGAGTATCGGCAGGTGCGCCGTGGGGATACGGTCGATATCGGCTCATTTTGCGCTCGCGTGATGTGGCCATTCGAGTCCGTGGATGGCGAGGGAAATGAGGACTCGCTTGTCCTGCTGCTCTCTTATGTTCAGGAAGGCAAGGGCCTGCGCATGCTCCTCACCGGTGATGCCGAACTCGATCAAGAACGGGAATTCGTGCAGGAGGTGGGGGATATCGATGTCCTTAAACTTGGGCATCACGGCTCCAAGGTTTCAGTCGATGGAGAGTTGCTGGGCGTCCTGAAGCCCGAGCTTTCCCTCGCGAGCGCGGGCGAGGGGAATCGATACGGCCATCCGTCCGATGCCTGCATCGATGCCGTTAAGGAAGCGGGTGGTGTGTTCGCGTGTACCATCGAACACGGCGACATTACCGTCACACCGACTGCGAATGGCTTTGCGATGCGATGCCAGCGACCGTGACGACGTCGTTGGCGTGTGGTGGGCCCCTGGGCTAGAATGGCACGGAACGAATACGAAGGCCTGCGGGAGGGGAGCGCAATGTCCGAAACCGGTTTGCTGCCGGCATATCTGATCGTCGGTACCGACGGAGTTAAGCGCGACCACGCCGTCTCGCGTATGAAAGCGCGTCTGGAAAAGTCGGGTATGGTCGAGTTCAACCTCGACGAGCGAGACATGACCAAGGACCCCGATATCAAGTCCATTATCGGATCGCTTAACACCTTTCCGATGGGCAGCGAGTTTCGTCTGGTAATCCTCGATGGCTGCTCAAAGCTCGCCAAGGCGGTCTCGGAGCCGCTCGTCGAGTATCTGGCGAGTCCCAGCCCAACAACGGTCTGCCTCATCATCGCCGACTCACTTGCCAAGAATACGCGCCTGTATAAGGCAATCGCCAAGATCGACAAGAAGGCTATCGTCGATTGCTCGGGTACCAAGCGCTGGGAACTGCCGCGCCGTGTTCAGCAGATGGCGACGCAGCGCGGTAAGTCGATTTCGACGGCGGCCGCCGAGGAGCTCGTCTCGCGTTCGGGCGAAAACACGCGCATGCTCGATAACGACTTGGCTAAGCTTGCCCAGATGGTCGAGGCGCCCCAGATTGAACTTGCCGATGTTGAGCGCTGGATTGTACGTACGGCCGAGGTCCAACCCTGGGACTTCCTCAACGCCGTCTCGGCTCGCGATATGCGGCGTTCGCTCGAGCTCTTTAAGCTCCTGCCCTCCAAGAGCTACGTGTGGACTTACACATTGCTGTGCGGTCGCATCCGTGAGCTGATCGTCGCCAAGGCGCTTGATGCGCGCGGACAGGGTCGCGAGCTGGCCGCAACGCTCAAGCTCCAGTCCTGGCAGGTCAAGAATCACCTTACCTGGGCGCGTCGTTTTTCGATGACCGAGCTCGTCGCAGCGCTCGAGGGTGCCGTTGATGTGGAGCTCGCGCTCAAGGGTTCGGCAGATTCTGAGACGGCGCTTTTGCTCTGGATTACGAACATCTTGAGAAAATCGTGATGATACCTGCCTATTTGACAAATTCGTTCTATCCCTTTGAGAGGGAGCGTGCTATAGTAGGCGATTGCATGACCTCACCGTGTCTCAGAGGTGTCATACATTTTTTGCAAGGAACTCGAAAGGAACTCCAGAAGTGGCAAACATCAAGTCTCAGAAGAAGCGTATCCGCACCAATGAGGCAGCTCGCATGCGTAACAAGGCTGTCAAGTCCGAGCTCAAGACGCTGACCAAGCACGTCCAGTCCGCCGTCGCCGAGGGCGACGCCGAGAAGGCCCAGGCTGCCCTCAAGACCGTCACGAAGCGTCTCGACATGGCTGCCGCCAAGCATGTTATCCACAAGAACCAGGCTTCCAACCGCAAGTCCGGTCTTGCCAAGCTCGTGAACAGCATCAACGCCTAAGTTGTAAATTTCACACCACACAGATTACGCGCATAAATGGAGCCTGTTTTATGGAACAGGCTCCATTTTTTGTACCGCTCGGGTAAGATAGTCCGCATGAATACTTCAATTGACATTTCCCACATCCGCAACTTCTCAATCGTTGCGCACATTGATCATGGCAAGTCCACGATCAGCGACCGCATCCTCGAGCTCACCCATACCGTTGACGAACGCGACATGGAGTCGCAGCTGCTCGACACCATGGATATCGAGCGCGAGCGCGGCATCACGATCAAGTCCAATGCCGTCCGCGTTTCCTATGACGCCGACGATGGTGAGACGTATCAGTTCAATCTGATCGATACGCCGGGCCACGTGGACTTTACCTATGAGGTATCGCGCTCGCTGGCCGCCTGCGAAGGCGCGGTGCTCGTCGTCGACGCCACCCAGGGTGTCGAGGCGCAGACCGTCTCCAACGCGACGCTCGCCATGAACGCCAATCTGGACATTGTGCCGGCCATCAACAAGATCGACCTTCCCTCGGCGCATCCCGACGAGGTTAAGACCGAGATCGAGGATGACCTGGCGATCCCTGCCGATGATGCCGTGTGCGTCTCGGGCAAGACCGGCGAGGGCATCCACGATCTGCTGGAGTCCATTGTCTTTTTGATCTCTCCGCCCAAGGGCGATGCGAACGCGCCGCTCAAGGCACTCATCCTGGATTCGTACTTCGACGAGTATCGTGGTGTCGTCGCCACGGTGCGCGTCTTTGACGGCTCTATCAAAAAGGGCGATACCCTGCTTATGATGCAGGTCAAGGGCGACTTTTTGGTCGACGGCGTGGGCGTCAAGCGTCCTGCCGAGACCCCGGTCGACGCGCTGACGGTCGGCGAGGTTGGCTATGTGGTCACGGGTCTGAAGGACCCCGAGGCTGTGCGCGTGGGCGATACCCTTACGTGGGCTTCCAACCCCTGTCCCGAGCCTCTGCCGGGCTACCGCGAGGCCAAGCCCATGGTCTACACGGGCCTGTTCCCGATCGACAACAAGGACTACGAGAACCTGCGCGACGCGCTCGATAAGCTGCACGTCAACGATCCGTCGTTGGTGTGGGAGCCCGAGACGTCGGTGGCGCTCGGCTTTGGCTTTCGCGTGGGCTTCCTGGGCCTGCTGCACATGGAAGTCGTCAAGGAACGCCTGGAGCGCGAGTTCAACCTGGACCTCATTGCCACGAGTCCCTCGGTCGACTATCACGTCTACAAGACCGACGGCGAAATGATCGATGTCCGCAGTCCGCAGGACCTTCCCGAGGCTACGCGCATCGAACGTATCGAGGAACCCTACCTCAAGGCAAAGATCATCTGTCCGCCTGAGTACACGGGTGCCGTCATGCAGCTCGCCATCGAGCACCGCGGCGTCACAACCGACATGATCCACCTGACGAGCAAATCGGTCGAGATGCGCTTCGATATGCCGCTCGCCGAGCTCATCTTGGACTTCTTTGACCAGCTCAAGAGCCGTACCAAGGGCTATGCTTCGCTCGATTACGAGTTCAACGAGTATCGTCCCTCCGAGCTCGTCAAGCTCGACATCCTGCTTTCGGGCGACGAGGTGGACGCGCTGTCGTTTATCGTCCATAAGGACAAGGCATATGGCCTGGCCCGTGGCCTGTGCGACAAGCTCAAGGAGATCATCCCGCGTCAGCTGTTCGAGGTGCCCATCCAGGGTGCTATCGGCAACAAGATCATCGCCCGTTCCACCGTCAAGGCGCGTCGCAAGGACGTTCTTGCTAAGTGCTACGGCGGCGATATCTCGCGTAAGCGCAAGCTGCTCGAGAAGCAGAAAGAGGGCAAGAAGCGTATGAAGGCCATCGGATCGGTCGAGGTCCCGCAGGAGGCCTTTATGGCGATCCTCAAGGTGGACGAGTAGGTCTATGGCTCTTTCCGAATATAGTCTGCGGCTGCTGGGCGCCTATGCCGAGCAGCCGTTCCTTATGGCTCCCATGGCGGGCGTGACCGACCCTGCCTATCGCATCATGTGTCGCCGCCGCGGTGCCAACCTTGCCTACAGCGAGATGGTGAGCGTGGCAGGCCTTGCCTATGCCAGTAATAAGACGTGGCGCCTGGTGCTACCGGCCGACGAGGAGCAGCAGATTTGCGTGCAGCTCTTTGGCTCCAAGCCCGATCAGTTTGCGAGTGCCGTCGCCGCCGTCGAGGAGCGCGTTGGCGATCGCCTGTCGCTCATCGATATCAATATGGCATGTCCCGCCCGCAAGGTCGTTACCAAGGGCGAGGGTTCGGCGCTCATGCGCACGCCCGACCTGGCCGAGAAGATCGTCGAGGCCACGGTGGGCGCGGCGCACGTGCCCGTGACCGTCAAGATTCGCAAGGGCTTTTATGCCGAGGACCGCAATGCCGCGACATTTGCCCAGATGCTTGAGGGCGCAGGGGCTGCCGCAGTCGCCGTGCATGGTCGTTGCGCCACGCAGCTCTACACGGGCCAGGCCGATTGGTCGGTCGTCGATGAGGTTGCCGACGCTGTCGAGATTCCCGTGATTGGTTCGGGCGATGTGTTCTCGGCCGAGGACGCTGCTGAGCATCTGCACGGCTCGGGTGCCAGCGCGGTGTTTATCGCGCGCGGCATCTACGGCAATCCGTGGGTGTTCGGCGATGCTCGCGCCCTTGCGCTCGATGGCACGCCGGTTCCTTCTCGCTCCTCGGTCGAGCGCTTGGACGCTCTGCGTGAGCACCTAACGCTGACGCATGAGCTCTTGCCTCTCATGTCGCGCGCCCGCACGTACGCAAGCTGGTACTTAAAAGGCATGCCCCATGCCGCCGCCTGGCGCGCTCAGGTGGTGCGTTGCTCTACGTACGAGGAGTTCATGTCGCTGGTCGATGATATCGAGCGCGATGTGGTGGCCTGCGAGGCCGCGCTTGCCGCCGGTGAGTCGGTGCCCGCTCATCCGCTGGAGGCTTAAGGGTGGCCGTTACCGCGCTGTACGTGCACGTGCCGTTTTGCGCTCAAAAATGCCGATATTGCGACTTTGACTCGCGCAGCTTTGCTCTGTGTGATTTGGATGCTGCGCTCGATTCCTATTTTGAGCAGCTGTATGCGCGCCTCGATTCCTTTGGCGACGCCGGGGCGCTTGCGCAGGTCCGCACGGTCTATATTGGCGGCGGCACGCCCTCACTGGCTGGGGAGCGCCTGGTGAAACTTGCCCGTCGTATCTCCATGTGGTGCAAGCCCGTTGAATTTACTTGCGAAGCCAATCCTGAGTCGCTGACCGTCGAGCTCGCCACCGCGCTTGCCGAGGCGGGTGTCACGCGCATCTCTCTGGGCGTGCAAACCCTCGACAATACCGAGCTGGCTGCTATTGGCCGCATTCACGATGCTAATCGGGCACTTGCGGCTATCGCGACGGTGAAGGAAGTTGGCCTCGATGTGTCGTGCGACCTGATGTGCGGCCTTCCCGGGCAGACTATGGCGAGCTGGCAGCACACGCTCGATGGCGTGCTTGAGGCGGCCCCGCACCATGTGTCGGTCTATCCGCTCACGCTCGAGGAGGGCACGCCGCTTTACCGCATGGTGTGCCGTGACGAGTCGCTTGAGCCCGATGAGGATTTCCAGGCCGCATGCATGGACGTTGCGCGCCAGCGGCTGAGTTCGGCCGGCTACCATCCGTATGAGGTGGCGAGCTACGCGCTCGATGGGCATGAATGTGCCCATAATATCGCCTACTGGACTGGTCGGGGCTACCTGGGCCTGGGTCGTTCTGCCGCGGGCATGCTCGACGACGAGGATTTCGACCGCTTGGCTGGACTGTTTCCCGGCGTGGCTCCCCGTGGTGACTTTCACCGCGTGCGTTTGGTACAACGCGACGATGCCGCGACGATGTTTGATGCCGAGTATCTGTCGCGGCGCGAGGCGGCGGCCGAGGACCTGATGCTCGCTTGTCGCATGACGCGCGGTGTTGATTCCGACCTGTTGGTTCGCGCGTCTCGTGTCATCCCTGCCGATGAACTGGCAGCGGCTTGTGATCGCGCTCTTGAGCTTGGGCTTGCCACTTGGGTGCCCGAGCACGGTGATACCCATGCGGGGCCTATCGCCTCTGTCGATGTCATCGCTTGCCGCACCTGTGCCCGTCTGGCGCCGACCCATCTGGGCTGGCTCGATGGAAATGTTCTGTTCGAGCTGTTTTGGGATCTAGCTTAGGCCGCTCGGGTAGAATTACCGGAATATATACGCTGCTGTGAGCAGGAGGTTGCCGCGCATGGCGACGATGAACGAAAAAGATTACTACGAGATTCTGGGTGTCTCCAAGGACGCCACCTCGCGTGATATTCAAAAGGCCTTCCAGCAAAAGGCCCGTAAGCTCCATCCGGACGTCAATAAAGAGCCGGATGCCGAGGAAAAGTTTAAAGAGGTTTCCGAGGCCTACGCCGTGCTTTCGGATGAGCAAAAACGTGCGCGCTACGACGCCATGCGTTCTGGCAATCCCTTTGCCGGTGCTCCTACGGCTTCGCCCTATGGTGGCGGCTACGCCGGCAGCACGGGCTATGGCAATCCCTTTGAAGGCGGCTTTCCCTTTGGTGGCGCCTGGGGCCAGCAGCGTCGCGGCCAGGCTGCCTACAATCCCGAGAACGGCGCCAACGTGGTCGTCGATATCAAACTCGACGCCAAGGAGGCCAAGGGCGGTGCCCGCAAGACCGTCCGCTACACGCGCTTCGATACCTGTAGCAACTGCGGCGGCTCGGGCTCTGTTTCGTCCGAGCATGCACATACCTGCCCGAGCTGCGGTGGCCGCGGCCACATCGACGTCGACCTGTCCTTCCTGTTTGGTGCGGGCACGTTCCAGTCGGTCTGCCCCGAATGCGGCGGTTCCGGTAAGGTCGTGGCCGACCCCTGTCCCGATTGCGGTGGCAGCGGGCGAACCCGTGTGACCTCCGAGCAGACGATTGAGTTTCCTGCCGGCACGCACGATGGCGACGAGGTCCGCATTAGCGGCATGGGCCATGCTGGCACTAACGGTGCCGCGGGCGGCGACCTGGTCGGCCGCGCCCATGTTGAGGCCGAGCGCTTGGAAGGCAAAGCTCGTACTGGCTTTTACCTGATGGGCATTGTGGCGCCGTTTTTGGTGCTGTCGGCCATCTCGGGAGTGTTCTCGGCCTTTGCCGTGATGTGCTTTATTCCGTTTACCATGGGCCTGTTCATGGTGCTTTCGGACGGTGTGCTTCATCGCAGCCTGCTGTGGTGGAAGCGCGGTGCGATGCAGTTTGCCAACGGTTTTGCCAACGGCTTCATGTTCGCGCTTGTGTCGGTTTGGTTCGCGAGCTGCTCGCAACGGGCCATGCTTTCGCCGTATCAAATGCAATAACATCAAACCCTTTGTTTGCGGTCGGCCCAGCTTGGGTATAGGACGCACTGTGACAATAATGAAAGTCGGAAGGATTCGGTCGTGTCGGAAAATAGGGATTACTACGAGGTACTTGGCGTCGACAGGGATGCCGACGCGCGGACGATTAAGCGTGCGTTTTTAAAGAAGGCCCGTACCGTACATCCGGATGTTTCGGACGATCCCGAGGCCGAGGCCAAGTTCAAGGAGCTCAACGAGGCCTATTCCGTTCTTTCCGATGAGCAGAAGCGTGCTAACTACGACCGTTACGGCACTGCCGACGGTCCTGGTGGTTCGGGCTATGTTGACATCAACGATATCTTTGGTGGCATGGGCATGGACGACCTGTTCTCGTCGTTCTTTGGCGGTGGCGCCGGTGGTGGCGCCCGCAGCCGTCGTGAGCGTCGTCGCGGACGTGACATGGCCATCTCGCTTTCGGTGACGCTCGAGGAGGCGGCACTCGGCTGCAAAAAGACTATCAGCTATGATCGCCTTGCTCCTTGCGAGGACTGCAACGGTACCGGTAGGGCCGAGGGTGCACAGGAAAAGCAGTGCAGTCGCTGCCACGGTACGGGCTACGTCACGACGGTTCAGCGATCGTTTTTGGGCCAGGTTCAGTCTTCCTCGCCTTGCCCCGACTGCCATGGCGAGGGCACGGTTATCGACCATCCCTGCGAGACCTGCGACGGTCAGGGCCGCACGCCTTCGCACGAAAAGATCGACATCGATATTCCCGCCGGCGTTTCGACCGGTCGCCAGCTGCGTGTGAGCGGCTTTGGCGAGGCCGGCCTTCGCGGCGAGCCTTCTGGCGACCTGATTGTCAACGTGCGCGTTGCCGACCATGAGCGCTTTAAGCGCAACGGTGACGACCTGTACCTGGTGAGCGATATCTCGATTGCGCAGGCTGCGCTCGGCTGCGAGATCGAGGTCGAGGGCATTATGCCCGACGAGGTCGTTAAGGTGACGGTTCCCGCCGGCGCCCAGTACGGCGACACCGTGAGCGTCAATAATTACGGCATGCCGCGCATTGGCGGTGGCGGTTCGCGTGGCCGCCTGATCGTGCAACTGCGCGTGGTCGTTCCCACCAATCTTTCCAATAAGCAACGCGAGCTGCTCCGTGCTTTTGCCGATGAGATGGGCGATGACGTCGCTTCCGGTAAGAAGTCGGTGACCGACCGTATCAAGAGTGCCCTCGACGATATCCTCGATTAAGGAACCCGCGTGCTCGCACCCCATATTTCCGTCGTCAACCTCGGCTGCCGTGTCAACCGGGTTGAGTCTGACCGTATCACTGCCGATCTTATGCGCCTGGGCTTTGCTATTGTGGAGCCCCAGGATGCCGATTTGATCGTCATTAACACCTGTGCCGTTACGGGCGAGGCCGAGGCCAAGACCCGTAAGGCCGTCCGTCATGCGCTGGCCCATCCAAATGAGCCCTATGTGGTCGTGACCGGATGCGTGGTCAATTTGCATCCCGAGGAGCTGTTGGAGCTTTCGGATCGCGTGATTGCCGAGCCGTCTAAGATCGATGTCGCCGAACGTGTCTGCGATGTGCTGGGCGTTGAGTCCGATAGCGTTCCCGCCTGCAGCGATGGTGACGTGGTCGATGCGCTCGGTCGTTCGCGGCTGGGCGTGAAGATCCAGGATGGCTGCAACCACCGTTGCACCTATTGCATCGTGTGGAAGGCCCGCGGCCCCGAGCGTTCCGTGCCCGTCGAGTCCGTTCTCGAACAGGTGCGCGAAGCCCAGGAGGCCGGCGTGCCCGAGGTGGTGCTGACCGGTGTGAACCTGGGTGCCTACGATGGCAAGAGCGCGACCGACGAGCATGTCGAAATCGATGAGCTGCTCGAGGCCATCATGGAGCGCACGACTATTGCGCATGTGCGCATTTCCTCGGTCGAACCCATGGATATCTCTGAGCGCCTGCTTAAGGTTATGGCGCGCTATCCGCAGCGTATTGCCCCGTTTTTGCACCTGCCCGTGCAGTCCGGCTGTACGGCGACGCTGCATCGCATGGGTCGTCCCTATAGTGCCGAGGCCTTTGAGGACACGGTGCGCATGATTCGCGCCATCCTGCCGCAGGCGTCTCTTTCGTGCGACGTCATCGTCGGTTTTCCTGGTGAGACGGACGAGGAGTTCGAGGAGTCGCTGGCGCTGTGCCGCCGTGTGGGTTTCTCGCGTATGCCGGCTTTTGCCTATAACAAAAGACCCGGTACCCTTGCTGCCGACATGCCCGACCAGGTGCCGCCCGAGGTTATGGCCGAACGCAGCCGTCGTATGCGAGACACGGCGCAGGAGCTCGCTATTGCCGATGCTCGTCGTCGCGTGGGCACTGTCGAGCGTGCCGTGCTCGAGTATGGTGACAGCCTGACGCTCGGTTCGTTCCATCATGCCCGTCTTGACGATACCTGTGGACTTACAGCCCCGTGCCTGCTCGATGTTGCTATCATCGGAGTCGATGATTCCGGCTTGGTCCATGCGCGCAGGGAGGTCCATGGAAGCCTCGAAGATTAGACTTACCGTTCCCGAGGGAATTGATCCCTCGTGCGTTTTGGGCGCCGGCGACGGCGTCCTTCGTGCACTCGAGAGCTTGGTTCGCGCCCATGTGGTCGCCCGTGGCGATAGCATCGCCGTGAGCGGTGACCCGGACGAGGTCGAACTCGTGGCTCGCTTTTTCGAACATGCTTTTCGCGAGGCGGCGGCCGGTCGTACCCTGTCTGCCGACGATGTCTCTCGCTGCCTGGCCGTCTTGCGCGATGGTGAGCACGAGGCTACGTCGCTTCGCGATGACGTGCTGCTTTCGTATCGCGGTCGCGTCATTCGCCCCAAGACGCTCGGGCAAAAGCGCTATGTGGATGCCATTCGCTCGCATACCATCACCTTTGGCTTGGGTCCTGCCGGTACCGGTAAGACCTATCTGGCCATGGCGCTCGCCGTTGCCGCGCTCAAGCGCCATGAGGTGGGCCGTTTGATCTTGACGCGTCCTGTTGTCGAGGCGGGGGAGAACCTGGGCTTTTTGCCTGGCACCCTCGAGGAAAAGATCGATCCGTACATGCGTCCGCTCTACGACGCCCTTTTTGACATGATGGATCGCGAGCGCACCGATGAGCTTATGGAGCGCGGCGTGATCGAGATCGCCCCGCTTGCCTATATGCGCGGTCGTACGCTGAGCGATGCTTTCGTGGTGCTCGACGAGGCGCAAAACACGACGCCCGAGCAGATGAAGATGTTCCTGACGCGTCTGGGCTTTAATTCCAAATTCGTGATCACCGGCGACCTGAGCCAACGCGACCTGGTGGGTCGTCGCGGCGGCCTGGCCGATGTCGAGAGAATTTTGGGCCGCGTCGACGATGTGGCGTTTTCGCACCTGGAGCGCGCCGATGTGGTGCGCCATGCCCTGGTGGGCCGTATCGTTGAGGCCTATGATGCATACGACGATGCGCGCGAGCAGCGTGCGCGCGACCGAAAGGAGTCCCGTTGAGTGTATTGATCAGCAACGATGCCGAGCTTGATACGCTGCTCGAAGCCCCCGAGGTGGAGCACATCTGCGAGGTTGTGCTTGCTGCCGAGGGCGTTGAGCGTGAGGTCGAGATCTCCCTTTCGTATGTCGAT
Source organism: uncultured Collinsella sp. (assembly GCA_902489295.1). Lineage (GTDB taxonomy): Bacteria > Actinomycetota > Coriobacteriia > Coriobacteriales > Coriobacteriaceae > Collinsella. The sequence goes on along the minus strand of CABTZM010000004.1, from coordinate 5,576 downwards.
GAGGACGAGATGCATGAGCTCAACCACGAATGGCGAGGTATCGATCGCACGACCGACGTACTCTCGTTTGAGTGCGACTCGGCTTTTGACAAGGATATCCCTGCCGATGAGACGCTCGAGCTCGGCGATATTATCCTGGCCCCTCAGGTCATTGCCCGCCAGGCCCCCGGCTTTGGCAACAGCCCCGCCGACGAGTGCCGCCTGATGCTCGTGCACGGCATGCTGCACCTGCTGGGCTACGATCATATCGAGGACGACGAGGCCGAGGTCATGGAGGCGCGCGAAGACGCTATCCTGCGCGATCTGGCGCTCGAGCGCGGCGAGGATCCTAAGCTCGTTCACGTCGGTCCCATCACCAACCATGCCCACGACTAGGAGCCGTCTATGATTCCCGGATCGAACAAGGACCATCCGTCCTTTTTAAAGTCGTTCTCCTACGCCATGGAGGGCTTCGTCACCGCCGTCAAGACCGAGCGCAACATTAAGGTCATGCTCGTGGCCGGTGTGTGTACCGTCATTGCCGGCTGTATCGTGGGGCTCGACATTGCCGAGTGGGGTACGGTCATCATCTGCTGCGGCCTGGTGATTCACGGCGAGCTGTGCAATACCGCCATGGAGGCGATTGTCGACCTGGCAACCCAGGAGCTCCATCCGTTGGCCAAGCGTGCGAAGGATATCGCCGCCGCCTCTGTCTACGTTCTTTCCATTACCGCCGCGATTGTGGGCCTGCTGGTATTTGCCCACGCGCTCGGCTTTATTTAGAAAGGGATTCCCATGTCCGACAATATGCAGCCTGCCGATGAGATTCTGGACGACGAGTCCCTGGATGCGGTGGATGCCGAGGAGTTCGAGGAAGTCGAGGAGTTCGACCCGTTTGAGGGCATGAGCGATGAGGAGCTCGATGCCCTGTGCGACGAGGACGAGGGCCTCGCGGGCTTTGGTGACGTGGAACCCGGCTTCCGCAGCGGCTTTGTTGCCCTGGTCGGTCGTCCCAACGCCGGCAAGTCCACGCTGCTCAACGCCTGCTACGGCAAGAAGGTCGCCATCACCTCTCCGGTGGCCCAGACGACCCGCCGCCGCATGCGTGCCGTGGTCAATCGTCCCGGCTACCAGCTGGTCTTCGTTGATACCCCGGGTATTCATAAGCCCAAGGACGGCCTGGGCTCCGAGCTTAACAAGAGCGCCCTGTTCGAGCTCAACGACGTCGACGTCGTCGCGTTTTTGATCGATGCCACCAAGCCCATCGGCAGGGGTGACGCCTGGGTCGCCGAGCGTGTTAAGAGCGCCCGCTGCAAGAAGGTCCTAGTGCTCACCAAGGCCGACGAGGCCGATCCCGCCCAGGTTATGGAACAGCTCAAGGCCGCTCACGAGCTTATGGAATACGACGACGAGATCGTGACGTCGTCGGTCAAGAACTTCAACGTCGATGCGTTTATCGAGACTGTCGCGCACTTTTTGCCCGAGGGCCCGCGCTGGTTCCCCGAGGATATGGGCACCGACGCCTCCGACGAGACGCTCGTGGCCGAGTTTGTGCGCGAGAAGGTCCTGCGCCGCACCCGTGACGAGATCCCGCACTCCGTGGGCGTCATCTGCGATGCGCTCGAGCAGACCAAGAAGGTCTTGCGTGTGCACGCCACGATTTACGTGGAGCGCGAGGGCCAGAAGGGCATCATCATCGGCAAGGGTGGCGAGATGATCAAGCATATCGGCATCGACGCGCGTCGTGACCTTGAGCGTATCTTTGGCACCCAGGTCTTTTTGGAGCTGGATGTGAAGGTCAAGACCGGCTGGCGCGACGACGAGGCGCAGATCCGCCGCTTCGGGTACAGCGCGGAGGATTAGTCCACGTCAATGGCAGGTTCTCGCACATATCGCACGAAGGTGCTCGTCCTCGACAAGACCAAGCTCAAGGAGACAGACCTGATCTTGACGATGCTCGACGAGCGGGGGCGGCAGGTGCGTGCCGTGGCAAAGGGAGCGCGTAAGCCCGGCGGTCGCCTGGCGGCGCGCTGCGAGCTGTTCTGTACCGTGGATATGCTGCTGGCGCATGGGCGCTCGCTCGACGTGGTCTCTCAGGCGGAGCTTATGGAGGCGCCGCTCGGTGCTGCGCCCGATTACGAGGCGGCGTGTGCTGCAAGCGCGATTGCCGAGGTCGCTCGCGTGTGTTCGTTCGAGGATGCCGAGGACCCCTTTACCTTTGCCATTACGCAGCGGGCGCTCGCGCTTGTTGGCAGTGGACTCGATTCGGCACATATGGACCTGCTCGTGGCGGCGTTTGTCTTTAAGCTGCTATCGCATATTGGCTATCGGCCCGATTTCTCGGCTTGTGTCTCGTGCGGCGACCCCATGCTCTCGTATTTCTCGGCCCAGGCGGGCGGGCTTCTGTGCGGGTCGTGCGCCTCGAGCGTGCCCGGAGCCGAGTTGGTATCGGTCGGTGAGGTCGCATGGCTGCGCGCCCTAATGTCCATGACGTTCGATGCCCTTATGGCCGAGCAGATCGATCCGCATACCGCAGCGTTTTTGCTGGGGCTTTCGCATGTTTGGGCCGCCACGCATACCGATCAGCGGCTCCGTGCGATGGAATTCATGTTGGGTCGGTGATGATGCGCAGGCGCGGGCCGCTTGTGGTAACATACCGACCTGTTGGTACCTCGACCTTGGATGCTCGCTCCACCGGCGGCTTCCCAGTCCGAGGCGAATAGAGTCGCCCGCGGGCGACGTGAAACGAAAGGTGAAACAATGACTGTTTCCAAAGAGCGCAAGGCGGAGCTGACCGCCCAGTTCGGTAACTCCCCGGTCGACACCGGTAACCCCAAGGTTCAGGTCGCCATCCTGTCCGAGCGCATCAAGGAGCTGACCGAGCACATGAAGTCCCACCAGAAGGACTTCCACACCCGTCGTGGCCTGCTCATGCTCGTCGGCCGTCGTCGTCGTCTTCTCTCCTACATCAAGAAGAACGACATCGTCGAGTACCGTGAGCTCATCAAGGCTCTGGGCATCCGCGACAACATCCAGTAAGGATTTGTACATGCTAAGAGCGTCCTGCGCAGCGGGGCGCTCTTTTTGTGTAAGGGCGTGAACAATCACGCTCTGAAGCGTGGCGGGGGCAGGGGGCCCGCGTCACATGAGAAGCCCGCAGGCAAGGGGCCTGTGGGGTAAAGGAGAACAATGACACTCGTATCCAAGACCTTTGAGCTGTACGGCAAGACCTACACCTTTGAGTCCGGCGAGCTTGCCAAGCAGGCCACCGGCGCCTGTCTGGTCAAGCAGGGCGACACCACGATGCTCGACACCGTGGTCGTCTCCAAGGAGCGTAAGAACTACGACTTCTTCCCGCTGACCGTCGACTTCAACGAGAAGATGTACGCCGCCGGCCGCATCCCGGGTGGCTACCTCAAGCGTGAGGGCCGTCCCAGCGAGAAGGCCACGCTCACCGCGCGCATGATCGACCGTCCGATTCGCCCGAGCTTCCCGGACGGCTTCCGCAACGAGGTACACATCGTCGCTACCTCGCTCGTCGCCGACCAGGTCAACCCCTTTGACGTCATCAACGTCATGGGTGCCTCTCTGGCCATGACGCTCGGCGGCGTGCCCTTCGAGGGCCCGCTTGCCTGCGTGCGCATCGGCCGTAACGTGGAGACCGGCGAGTTTATCGTCAACCCCACCTACGAGGAGCGCGAGAACTCCGACCTGGACCTGGAGCTGGGCGGCTCTGCCGACTTCATCTCGATGGTCGAGGCCGGCGCCGAGGAGATCTCCGAGGACGACATGCTCGCCGCCATGAAGTTTGGCCAGGAGGCCCTTGCTGCCTTCTGTCAGGCTCAGGACGAGTTTGTCGCCGAGTGGGAGCAGGTCAACGGCTCTATCGTCAAGAAGGAGTACCCGCTCGACCAGCCCGTCGAGGAGGTCCAGGAGCGCATCTTCGCCCACTACGACGAGATGGCAGCCGCCCTTCGCGACGCCGACAAGCTCTCCCGTATCGGCAAGGTCGAGGCTCTGAAGGAGTCCATCCGTGCCGAGTTCACCGAGGAGGAGCAGTCCGCTTGGGAGCGCGAGATCCCCGTGGCGCTCAAGAAGCTCGAGAAGAAGGCTATGCGCACCATGGTCGTCGAGACCGGCGAGCGCGTCGACGGCCGTGCCGCCGATGAGATTCGCCCCATCATGGTGAAGGATAACTACCTGCCGCTCGTTCACGGCTCCGGTCTGTTCCAGCGTGGCCAGACCCAGGTGCTTTCCGTCCTGTCGCTCGGTATGCTCAACGAGGGCCAGCGTCTGGATACCATCGAGCCCACCGAGGGCAAGCGCTACATGCACCACTACAACTTCCCGCCGTTCTGCACCGGCGAGACCGGCCGCATGGGCAGCCCCAAGCGCCGCGAGATCGGCCACGGCAACCTGGCCGAGCGCGCTCTGCTTCCGGTGCTCCCCGACGAGAACGAGTTCCCCTACGCCATCCGCGTCGTCTCCGAGGTCATGGAGTCCAACGGCTCCTCTTCGATGGCTTCGACCTGCGGCTCCACGCTCGCCCTTATGGACGGCGGCGTGCCCATTAAGCGCCCGGTCTCCGGTATCGCCATGGGCCTGATCCAGGAGGAGGGCAAGACCGTGGTCCTGTCCGACATCCAGGGTCTTGAGGACTTCCTTGGCGACATGGACTTTAAGGTCACCGGCACCACCGAGGGCATCACCGCCCTGCAGATGGACAACAAGGCCACCGGCCTCACCTTCGACATCCTGGCCCGCGCCCTGCAGCAGGCCAAGGAGGGTCGCGCCTTCATCCTTCAGAAGATGCTCGATGTGATCCCCGAGCCGCGCCACACCACGCGCAGCACCGCCCCGCGCATCGTCTCCATCCAGGTTCCGACCGACAAGATCCGCGACGTCATCGGTTCCGGCGGCAAGGTCATCCGCGGCATCCAGGACGAGACCGGCGCTTCGGTTGACATCCAGGAGGACGGCACCGTCTTTGTCGGCGGCACCGGCGAGTCCGTCGACCAGGCCGTCGAGCGCATCAAGCTCATCATCAAGGTTCCCGAGCCGGGCGAGGAGTACACCGGTCGTGTGGTCTCCATCCAGCCGTTCGGCGCCTTCGTGAACCTGCTGCCTGGTAAGGACGGCCTGCTGCACATCTCCCGCGTCGCCAAGGGCCGCGTGGAGAGGGTCGAGGACGTCCTCAACGTCGGCGACGAGGTCAAGGTCGTCGTCATCGAGGTCGACGATCGCGGCAAGATCTCGCTCGATCGTCTGGATAAGCCCGAGGCCCCGGCTCGCGCTGAGGGTGCCTCCGAGGGCGACGGCGAACACTTCCAGCGCCGTGAGCGTCCGCGTCGCGAGCGCTCCGAGCGCAGCGACCGTCCGCGTCGTCCCGGCGACAACGGAGGCCGCAAGCCCCGCCGTCACCACGATGCCGAGTAACAGCTGCACATAAGTAGCTCAGAAAGGGCGACTCCGTAATGGGGTCGCCCTTTTGCTATTCCCGGCGGGGTCCGCGGGTAAAGTTTCCTGCTCTACAGTCCTGCTCGCACGGAGAGCACATTAAGTGCTCTCCGGCTCGTGCGGAACTCGCGATAAACTTT
>CABTZM010000003.1 GCA_902489295.1 uncultured Collinsella sp. | reverse complement strand
GGCATCGTGGACGTGAGCTATCGCTACGAGAAGATGTACGTGATCCGCCCGCAGTTCTTCATTCCCATGATCACGCTGCTGCGCAACGCCGCCATGGGTTCGCTGCGCTATAAGCAGGAGCTGGCGGAGTACAAGCAGCAGAATATCGACGTCACGAACTTCGAAGCGAAGATGGAAAAGTTCAAGGATGGTTTCTCGCGCAACTACAACTTGGCGAGCAAGCAGTTCGAGTCGGCGATCAAGGAGATCGATGCTGCCATCAAGCAGCTTGAGAAGACCAAGGACGACCTACGTCGCAGTACCGAGAATCTGCGTCTGGCCCACAACAAGGCTGATGAGCTTACGATTCGCAAGCTCACCTGGGGCAACAAGACCATGAAGGCGGCGTTTGACGAGGCGCGCGAGACGGCAGCGGGTGCGGGCGATGAGCCCGCCGAGGCCGATTCGTATGAGGTCGAGGATGCCGAGTAGAGGATAGCGTATCGCGCAAAAAGCGGGGCCGCTGGCGATGTTGCCAGCGGCCCCGCTTTGTTTCGCTCCATTGCGTCCGGCTAATCCTCGAGCAAATCCTCGATAAAGCCGACGCGGTAGTGGGTGAAGATGACCTCGCCGCCGTCTTGCGTGGCGTCCAGGTCGACATCGCCCATGATGCCAAAGTCGTGGTCGCCATCCTCGTCGGCAAAGATCTGGTGCACGTGCCACACGTGATCGGTCTTCTCGTCGCTCTCGTCGATGGTAAACATCGCGGCGCTGCGGGCGTCGCCGTCGGTGAGGATTTCCTCGTGTTGCTCGTGATAGGCGTCGAGCGCCTTTTGCCAGCGGACCTCGCTCATGCCCCAATCCTCGTCAAGCTCGCCCAAGTCGCGGACGTGTCCGCGGGCCGCAAGGGTCACGCGGCGGAAGAGCGCGTTGCGCACCAGCAGCGTGCAGCCGCGGCGGTCTGCCACGACCTCGTCGATGTCCTGGGGCGGTGCGGCGTCGAGTGCGGCCGGGTTGCCGGCGTTCTCCCACTCGTCTACCAGACTCGAGTCGACCGAGCGCACCACAAAGCCCAGCCACGAAATGATGTCGCGCAAGCGCTCGTCGCGCTTCTCAATGGGCACGGTGCGGTCGAGCGAGCGGTAGGCCTCGGCCAAGTAGCGCAGCAAAATGCCCTCGGAGCGGGCGATGCCGAGCTTTTGGATATAGCCCTTAAAGTCGCTCGCGCTCTCCAGCATGTCGCGCAGGACGCTCTTGGGCGAGAGCTGGTAGTCGTTGGCCCAAGGTACTTCCTGGCAGTACTTGTCGAAGGCGGCATCGAGCAAGTCCTCGAGCGGCTTTTCGTAGGTCACATCCTGGATACGCTCCAAGCGCTCCTCGTACTCGACGCCGTCGGCCTTCATCTCGGCCATGGCGCGGTCGCGCGCGGCGCGTTCCTGTGCGCGCAACACCTGCTTGGGGTCCTCGAGCGTGGCCTCGACCATCGAGATGAGGTCCATGGTATAGGTCTCGCTCTCGGGGTCGAGCAGCTCCAGCGCGGCGAGAAGGAACGGCGAAAGTGGCTGATCGAGCGCAAAGTCCTCGGGCAGGTCGACCGTCAGCGCGTAGTCGATGTCCGGCGCGGCGTCAGCCGGAGCATCGGGTGCGGGCGGCACCTCGGTGCGCACGACGACGCCGGAGTCGATGAGCGTGGCAAAGATCTCATCGGCGCGAACCTCGAGCTTTGCCTTTTCCTCGGGCGTTTGCAGGCTTGTCTCGATGAGGTCGTGCACGCGGGCACGAGCGTCGCCGCCCTGCTCGACCACGCTAATCACCATGGAGTGCGTGATGCGCAGGCGCGGCTTGAGCGTTTCGGGCTGCGTCTCGATCAGGCGCTCAAAGGTCTGCTTGTTCCAGGTGACAAAGCCCTCGGGAGCTTTCTTCTTTTTAATCTTGCGGAGCTTTTTGGGGTCGTCGCCCGCCTTGGCCATGAGCTTGGCGTTCTCGATCTCGTGCTCCGGGGCCTCGGCGATGACCATACCCTTGGTGTCGAAGCCCGAGCGGCCGGCGCGACCGGCGATCTGATGGAACTCGCGGGCACGCAGGCGACGCATCTTGTAGCCGTCGAACTTGGTGAGCGCAGTGAGCACCACGGTGTGGATGGGCACGTTGATGCCGACGCCGAGCGTGTCGGTGCCGCAGATGACGGGCAGCAACCCCTGCTGCGCCAGGCGCTCGACCAGCAGACGATAGCGCGGAAGCATGCCGGCGTGGTGCACGCCGACGCCGCAGCCGAGTAGGCGCTTGAGGATCTTGCCAAAAGCCGTCGAGAAGCTCGTGCCTTTTGCCGCCTCCTTGATGGCCTCGCGCTGTTCCTTGCTGGCAATGCCAAAGTTGGCGAGGGATTGCGCCGTTGCGAGTGCGGCATCCTGGCTAAAGTGCACAATGTAGAGCGGGGCCTCACCGCGGCGCATCGCGAGCTCAACGGTGCCCTCGAGCGAGGTCGTCACGTAGTCGTAGCTCAGCGGCACGGGACGCGGGGCGTCGACGACGAGGTCGCAGGCGGCGCCGGTGTGCTCCTCGAGCGAGGCGGCAATCGCGGTGACATCGCCAAGCGTGGCGCTCATGAGCATAAACTGCGTATGGGGCAGGGTGAGCAGCGGCACTTGCCATGCCCAGCCGCGGTCGGGGTCGGCGAAGTAGTGGAACTCGTCCATGGCGACGCAGCCCACATCGGCATCCTCGCCTTCGCGCAGTGCGTCGTTGGCAAGGATCTCGGCTGTGCAGCAAATGACGGGCGCCTTGGTGTTGATATGCGTATCACCGGTGATCATGCCGACGTTATCGCGGCCGAGCACCTGCACCAGGTCGAAAAATTTCTCGCTGACCAGGGCTTTGATAGGAGCCGTGTAATAGCAGCGCTTGCCTTGCGCCATGCCCATAAAGAGCATGCCCAGCGCGACAAGCGACTTACCCGAGCCGGTCGGCGTGCCCAAAATGACATGATCGCCGGCGGCTAGGTCCATCAGGGCTTCTTCCTGGTGATCCCACAGCTCAATGCCGCGGTCGCTCGTCCATTCAAAGAAGCGCTCGAAGGCTTGGTCGGGCGTGAGCCACGGCTCGGGCTCGCTGCCGTCCTCGGGCTCCCACCAGGTGGGAGAGAGCGCGCCGAGCGAGCCGAACTCGGCCTCGGTGCCCGTGCCGCCCGAGAATGAGCTGGCGGCGCCGGCGCCGGAGACGGTGCTGGCGGAAGTATCTGTCGTGGTCTGTGCCATGTGGTTTGCTTTCTCTCGCGTTTGTCCGCCATCCATTATGGCGTAGCGGCGGCGCGGGGCGCCAGCACGCGAGAAAATGCAGGAAATGGGCGTGTGATGCTGGCGGTCGTTAGTGGTCTTGCGGCAGGCGCTTCTTGCCCTTGCGGGCGCGGTTCTTAAAGTTCTCGACGGCTTCTTCCATGCCGAGGGGCACGTAGGTGAGCTCATCGAGATCGTCGGGCAGGTAACAGGCGAGGCTCTGCTCCTGCGCCCGGCCCGCCGCGAGCTGCTCTTCGGTAGGCTCCGCGCCGGGTGTGGTGCAGATGCCGTAGACGACGGCGCCCATCTCGCGTGTGCGGCACTCGTATTCGGTCTCGGGATGCTCGGGATGGTCGCGGCGCACGTCGTCGCTCACCCAAAGCGTATCGTAGCCGGCCGCGGCAAACTGTCCCAGGGCGTAGTCGCGTAACGGCTTGCTATCGGTGCGCAGCGTGACAGTGGCGCCGGCAGCAAAGAGCGGACGGTAGAGCATCAGATGGTCGACATGGACAAGTCGCTTTTTGGCGTACTTGGCCTTGGGCTGCGGCGTGGGAAAGTTGATGGTAATGGCATCGAGCTCGCCTGCGGCGAACAGCTGCGGCAGCGATGCGGCGCCTCGGGGTAGCACGAGCGCATTGGGCAGCTCCTGTTCGCAGATTTTTTGGGCGGCATAGGCAATGCAGATGGGCTCCTGGTCCATGCCGATAAAAAGGGTATCGGGCTCGCGGTGGGCGCGCTCAACCAGGTAGGTTCCTTTGCCGCAGCCCAGGTCGAGATGAAGGCGGGCGAAGGACTTGCCGCCGGCCGGCGTGCATGCCTCACGCCAGTGCCCGGCATAGTTCTCGGGGCTCGTCTCGATGGCGTCGGCGTAGCGCTCCAGGCGCTCCTCGAGCACAAAGTTCTTAGGCGTGCGAACGTGGACGGCTCCCATAAGGCTCCTTGGTCATAAGTGCAGAACGCATGACCATGCGTTCCGGCAATGGGTTGGAAGGGGTGGGCACAATGTGCCCGAAAGTTGCGGTGCGGCTCGGGGCGAGTCGCTTGGTCCTATAGGCGCTTGAGAATCACGTAGCGGTTGAGCTCGCCGCTGCGACCGTCGGCGTGGAAACGCTCAAGCTCGCGCACGGGGACCTCGCCGCTCTTGTAGAACGTACGGACGCCGCGCACCAGGTCGGTGATCTGCTGATCGTCAAAGTGATGGCAATAGCGGTAGGCGTGGCGGTCGTTTTGCCAGCCAATGAGGTGGTCGCCGGCTTCAAACTGTGTGGAATCGTAACCCTCAAACGGCGGGGTGAGCTCGGCGCGGGCTTCGGCGCGAACGGCCTTGCGCGCCATGCGCTCGTCGTTCATAAACTCCCAAAAGCTGATGGCGATGATGCCGCCCGGGCGCGTCTGGCGCACCAGGGCGTCGAGCACGCGTACGCGGTACTCGCATGACGGCACGTGGTGCATAAAGCCAAAACAGACCGAGATGTCGGCGAGCGGGGCGTCGAAAAGCACGTCGGGTGTTTCGGCGGGGTTGAGCTTCATGAGGGCGTCGAGCACATCGAGCTCCTGGAAGTGCAGGTTGGGAATGCGCAGGGCGTGACCATGTGCATCGATAGCCAAATCTTGGCACGAGTCGACACCATAGAACTCAAACGGGCAGCTGGCATCTGCCGAGGGGTTTGCGCCGTCGACGCCCTTGGCGGCAAGTGCGCCGCCGGCGGCAAAGTTCTCGAATCGCATATTGCCGCAGGCAAGATCGAAGACGCGGACGGGATGCTCGATCGTGGCGACGTCGAGCTGCTCGAGCGCAATGTCCATGGTGCGCACCCAGCCGGGCCATGGGGCCTGGCGCGTATCGGAAAAGGAGGCGGAGTGCTCGCGATAGAACGTATTGTTGAGCTGGATGAGCGATGAGGCGAAATCGCGGTTCACGGCGCGGAACTCCCTTCGTTGGCGGTGCGGAATAAACAGTACGACCATACTACCGTTAACGCCGCAACGGGGACAACCAAGCTACGGGTCATTGCTTTGTTTGGACACATTTCCGCAGCTCATATGCACCCGCAACCGCCGGTTGTCAAAAATCTCACTAGAATAGGTGGCATGATTTTGGCGGTGGCGGATAGATTTTAACTGTGCAAGGCGCCTTAAGAACAAAAACGGTCCGGCGGCACGGCTGGCATCACATAGGAGGAACCATGAATGTAGAAACTGCGCAGCGTCTCGCCGACCTTCGTCGCAGCAAGGGTTTTAGCCAAGAAGGGCTGGCGCGAAAGCTGGGGCTGTCGCGCCAGGCAGTCAGTAAATGGGAGCGCGCGGAGAGCTCGCCCGATACCGAGAACCTAATCTCGCTCGCCAAACTCTATGGCGTGAGTTTGGACGAGCTGCTCAATCCGAGCGACGAGATCGAGGACGATATCGAGTTTGAGAACGAGGACCGCGCCCGTCAGCGCGAGGCCGAGGCGGCAGAGCGTGCTCGCACCCATGAGGCGGCGGCGCGCGCTACCGAGGCGGCAACGCAGGCGAGTGATGCTGCGGCCAAGGCGGCGCAAGCGGCAAGTTGGAGTGCGCAGGCCGCCAATGCCGCTACGGCGCAGGCGACGAGTGGCACCGCAGTTGGCTCGACTCCGGTGAAGGGCCCGTTCCAGTCGTTCCCGTATTGGGCCGTGTGTTGGCTACTGTTCTTTTTGCTGATGTTCCTGTTTGGTGCCGGCCCCTTTGCCGCGCTGATCTTCTTCACGATTCCCATCTATCACTGGGTGGCGCGTGCGCTCGATGGCGATTGGGCGCGCGGGGATATTCAGGTTGGTCCGGCGTCGGTGGCGATCAAGGCCCAGGGGAAGGATGCTTCTGCGGAACCTGATGCTGACGTGGCTACCACGACCACCGCTGAGCCATGTGCCAAAGAGGGTGACGAATGATGAAGCTTTCGCATGAATCCAAGGTACGCCTGGGTGTCGGCATCGGAGCGTTTGTGCTCATTGTTGGGCTTGTCTTTGGCGTTTCGCGGACATTGATTCATTTTGATGGCCCGTGGAATCTCGACGATGTTGTATCCGGCCTGTCTGGTATGGACGATGTGGTGGACGAGGGCGATCTTTTGGATGACGGTAACTATTCCGCTCAGCCTCAGCAGCTTTCGAGCGAAACCTTTGATGCCGACGCGTTCACATCGCTTGACTTGGACGTGACGTCGGGCACGGTCGAGGTCAAACACGTTTCCGGCGGGCCAGTGCGCGTAATTGAAAGCGGTCGCGTGGCAACGGGGACCGTTGCCTTCGATGCGGCAACCCAGAACCTGGCCGAAATCAAGGGCTCTACGCTCAAGATTCGCCAGTTCGATTGCGATGACGAGCGCGCCATTGACCGCACGGTTACCGTCGAACTGCCGCGCAAAGTTGCCGATAACATGGTGGGCATTACAGCGAATGTAGGATCGGGTGATCTGACGGTCGCGGGCATTGCGTGTCATGACCTCAACCTGACTCTGGACTCGGGAGACGTTGAGTTTACGGGCACCGTGACCGATACCCTGAATGCCGAGGTCGGTTCGGGCGATGTGACGTTCGAGCTTTACCCGGCCCCCACGAAGTCGATGGACGTGAGTGTGGGCTCGGGCGATGTGGAGATGACGGTTCCGAACTCGACGGGCTTTAAGGCGAGCCTCACCTTGGGCAGCGGCGACTTCGAGAGCGATTTCCTTCCGCTTGGCTACGACGGCGAGACCATTTTGAATCTTGAATTCGATAACGGTGACAAGTCTGCCACGTATCGTTTTGAGGTCGGTTCGGGCGACATGTCGTTTGATTCGGAGTATTGAGGCAGACGAAAGCCTAGGCGAAGATATAGACGCGCTGTTTGATGAAGGCGCCGAAGCCGAGATCGGCTCCGGCGCCTTTGCCTTTACAATGGGGGCATGGAACAGATTATCTTGAACATACTCGAGGCTCTGCGTCGCGGCGAGACCGTGGATGACAAAGCGCTCGTCAAACTGATACATGCCGAGGCGCGCCGCGAGGGTGCCGACAAACGCGATTTGGCCAAGCGCCGTCTGCTGCCGTTCTACCAGCGGGTTAAACGTGAGGAGCCGGCTCGTTGGGCTGGGTGGAATGTCGATGCCGAGCTGGAACGTCAACTGCTGCAGGTGCTGCGTATGAAGCCTCGTCGCACGGCTTCGGGCGTGGCAACCATTACCGTCATCACCAAGCCGTGGCCGTGCTCGGGCGATTGCCTGTTTTGCCCCAACGACCTGCGCATGCCCAAAAGCTATTTACATGCCGAGCCGGCGTGTGCCCGTGCAGAGCAAAACTGCTTCGATCCATATCTGCAGGTGAGCGCCCGTTTGACCGCGCTTTCGCAGATGGGTCATGCGACCGATAAGATCGAGCTCATTGTGCTTGGCGGTACCTGGAGCGACTATCCGCAAGGGTATCAGATGTGGTTTATGTCGGAGCTCTTCCGCGCGCTCAATGACGATGCCGTGGCCGGCGTGGCGGCCAACCCCATGTTGGCGCGTCCGGGCATCAGCCGTGCCGAGGCAGGGCGCCTGCTCGATGACGCTCCCGCCGATGCCCTGCCGCCGGTGGTGGCGGAGCGTCGCGAGCGCTATCGGGCGGCGGGCATTGCGACCGACGAGCGTGAGCTTGCAGCTGGTGTTGCTGACGAGCAGGAGCGTGTGGATGCTGCCGTGGGCGGCTACAACCGTGCAGTGCGTCGCCTGTACGGTCCCGGTACGCCGTGGGGCGAGGTCGCCGAGTGGCAGACAGCCACGATGGAAGAGCTCGAACGTCAGCAGCGCATTAACGAGACGGCGAAGCATCGCGTGGTGGGGCTCGTTATCGAGACTCGCCCCGATGCCGTGACGCCGCAGGCGCTTACACTCATTCGCCGCCTGGGCTGCACCAAGATCCAGATGGGTATTCAGAGCCTTGACCAGCATCTGCTCGACATTAACGAGCGCCGCATTACGGTGGCTCAGATTGAGCGAGCGTTTTCGCTTGCAAGACTGTTTGGCTTTAAGATCCACGCGCATTTTATGCTCAACTTGCTGGGCGCTTCGCCCGAGGGGGACAAGCGCGACTACAAGCGCTTTATGACCGAGGGCGCCTTTATGCCCGACGAGGTCAAGGTTTACCCGTGCGCGCTCATCGAGGGCTCGCGTCTGGTGGGTTGCTACGAGCGTGGCGAGTGGCGCCCCTATACCGAGGATGAGCTGCTCGACGTGCTGGCCGACGACATTGTGGTGACGCCGTCGTTCTGCCGTATCAGCCGTATGATTCGCGACTTTAGCTCCGATGACATTATGGTGGGCAATAAGAAGCCCAACCTGCGTCAGCTCGTCGAGAATCGCTTGGCGGCCCGCGGCGAGGGTGCGAAGGTGCGTGAGATCCGCTATCGCGAGATCAGTACCGCGGGCGCCGATTTGGATGAGTTGTCTCTTGATGAGGTTGCGTACGAGACGCCGGTGACTGGCGAACGCTTTTTGCAGTGGGTGACGCCCGAGGGCAAGATCGCCGGCTTTTTGCGCCTGTCGCTGCCCAATCGCGCGTTTGTTGCCACGCATGCGGACGAGCTGCCGACGTTGCCGGACGAGGCGATGATTCGCGAGGTACACGTGTATGGTATGGCGGCGCGCGTGGGTGATCAGGGCCAGGCGGCTCAGCATCACGGTCTGGGACGTTCGCTCGTGGAGCGTGCGTGCCAGATTGCTCGGGATGCGGGCTATACGCGCATCAATGTGATTAGCGCGATTGGCACGCGTGAGTACTATCGCCACCTTGGTTTTTACGACCATGGCCTCTATCTGCAAAAGGAGCTCTAGATGAACAAGCCGAGTGTTTCCGCCGGAGTCGTTGCCGGCGTTGCTCTGGGAGCCGCGGCGCTGGGTGCGGCCGCTGTCGCTGTTCGTGCTGCCTGTCTGCAGGTTGCGCGAACCCGCAATGGGCTGGCGCGTGTGAAGCGCGTGCATGACGAGAATGGCGACGAGGTCCGTGTGCTGGTGCAAGGCGGCGTCTACCAAAGCGCGAGCTATGTTGGCGATCGTTGGGCGGAGCCGGTCTTTGCGTACTATCGTGCGTTTGACGATGTGTTCGAGGCCGAGGACGCGATGCGCGATGCCTGCGGGCATGGTGTCGGCCGTGTACTCATGCTGGGCGGGGGCGGGTTTGCCTATCCCAAGTTTGGGCTGATGTCACACGAGGGCCTGCGCATGGACGTCATTGAGTACGATGCCGAGATTACGCGTCTGGCGCGTCGTTGGTTCTACTTGGACGAGCTGGAGCGTACAGTTGGCGATCGCCTACGGGTGATTACCGCCGAGGCGCATTCGTATCTGGGTGTGACGAGCGTGGGGCATCGTCGCTATGACGTCGTTGTGAGCGACTGCTTTGGCGGTGCCGAGCCCGTGCGCGAGCTGGCAACCGTTGAGGCGCTGCGTTTGGTGCGAGGCAGCTTGAATGCTGGCGGCATCTACGTTGCCAATATTGTGAGCGCAAACGAGGGGAGCGATGTGACGTTCCTGCGCGATTGTGCTGCCACGGCGCTCGAGGTGTTCGATCACGCTTGGGTGGTGCCTTGCGGTGACACGGAGTTCGGCGGCGAGGAGAACTACCTGCTCATCGCCAGTGACGGTGACTACACCTTTGCCGAGGCCGTGCCCTTCGACGCCGACTTCCTTGGCACCCCGCTCCACGACTAGCTCATTTTGCGCCGTCCCAAAAAGACTGGTCTTAGGCGTGGTCGCGCCAGCCGAGGACGCGTTGCTTCATGCCTTCGATGTCGAGGACGCCTTCGGCAAAGCCTTTGCGCACGAGTTCCTCGGGAACGCACTCGTCGTAACGATCGAAGTAAGGTACCTCGCCGGGATAGACGAGCTCGATAGGGTCGAAGTCCTTCTCGGCCTCGGCGGCGAGCACCTCAAAGAACGTCTCCTCGTCTGCCTTCATCTTAAACTGCATAAAGTACGGGCGCGACGGGTCGAGCCCGCGAAGGCCCAACTCCGCGGCGCATTTAATCTTGAGCATGCGTTCGAGCGCCAAGAAGGCATAACTGCCCAGCCAGGGGAAGAGTACCCAGGTGTCACCGCCCAGGTTGATGAGCGGTTTAGTCCCCGCGCCCGAAATCTCGGCGGTATGACGAGCCTGTGCAAGGCGTGCCCGTGCGTTGCCCATGAGATACGGATATACCGCATGTTCGTTGAGCGCCTGGCGCATGCGCTCGAGCACATGCGTGTTAATGTCGCCAGGGCAGTCGCCAAAGTAGGCCGGCACGCGGCCCTTGACCTGCGTGGCAAAGACGGTGTGACGCTTCCAGTCCACTTCTTCGACAATCCAGCAGTGCCCTGCGATGGCGATGCGCTCGCCAGGTGGTGGCGGATTGACGATTGTGCCTAACTCGGCCGATTCGCTACGAACGGTAAACTCCTCGTTCTCCTGGAACACGGCATAGAACTTAAAGTTATTGATGATGCGCTCGCCCGCGAGGCCCACGATGAGCCCGCCGCCCTCGGTGACCTGGATGTGGTCAATCTTGATGAGATGGCGCAGCAACACGCGGTAATCATCGGCGGAGACGCGGTGGAAATAGCTGAGCGTGAGCACGCGCTGGGCAAGCTCGGCCGGTGTGAGCTCGCCGGTGCTGGCGAGCGTCGACATGGTTTGGTGATAGAGCAAACTGTAGGGGAGTCGATCGAGCTCGGGCGGTTCGACCCACTTTTCCTCACAATAGAGCTGTACGAGCGCGATGCCCTGCAGGAGCTTCCAGGGAATCGTCTCGGGCATCATCGCGCGCGGTTCGGGCTCCTCCTCGCGCATGACAAACCACATCTCGGGCGGAAGATCGCGGCGTCCCGTGCGCCCCATGCGCTGCAAAAAAGAACTGACGGTAAACGGCGCGTCAATCTGGAACGCGCGCTCCAGTCGACCGATATCAATGCCGAGCTCCAGCGTGGAGGTGGTGACAGTGGTCTGCGCCTGCTCCTCGTCGCGCATGAGCTCCTCGGCGGTCTCGCGTAGCGATGCCGAGAGGTTGCCATGATGGATCAGGAAGCGGTCGGGTTCGTGCCGGTTCTCACGGTAGCTGCGCAGCATGGAGCACACGGCCTCCGCCTCTTCGCGCGAGTTGGCAAAGACCAGGCACTTGCGGCCGCGGGTATGTTCAAAGATATAGCCCATGCCGGGATCGGCGTTGTCGGGTGCGGTATCGGTGGGGTTGAGCAGTGCCTGTTCGGTCGCCTGTGGGATGTCGACTTCGCCCTCGGGGGCCGAGGAAGTGCGACGGTCTTTGGGGACAGCCTTGCCCCGTGCCTGCTCGCGACGTTGGCGGCGTTCTTCCTGTGTAAGTTGTCCGCTATGACGCATATCTTGGGTGCTGACGGGCAGTGCTGCGGGTGCTGCCGCCTCAATGCGCTCGCATGCAAGTACCTCGGCTTCCTGCGGGCCCGTGCTCACAAATCCTCGCTGCTGCGCCTGCGGGCCCGAGTTGTAGAAGTGCTCCATGGAGATACGCCACACGCGGCGCGGCTCCTCAAAGCGGGGAATGACGCAGTCGCGCCCCGTTCCCTGTGAGAGAAAAGCGCCCGTGCGCTCGGGGTCCCCGATGGTGGCCGAAAGGCCGATGCGCCGGGGCTGCACGCCCGCCATGCGCGAAAGGCGCTCGATAAGGCAGAGCGTCTGCCCGCCGCGGTCGCCGCGCATGAGCGAGTGGACCTCGTCGATGACGACATAGCGCAGGTCGCAAAACATGCGCGGGATTGCCATGTGCTTGTGGATCAGAAGCGCCTCGAGCGACTCGGGCGTAATCTGCAAAATGCCGCTTGGCTTTTTGATGAGCTTGGCCTTGTGCGATTGCGAGACATCGCCGTGCCAGTGCCAGACGGGGATATCGGCTTCTACGCAGAGGTCGTTGAGACGGACAAACTGGTCGTTGATGAGTGCCTTGAGGGGACCAATGTAGAGGGCGCCCACGCTCGCGGGCGGGTTTTCCCAAAACTCGGTCAGGATGGGAAAGAAAGCCGCCTCGGTTTTGCCGGATGCCGTGGATGCCGTCAGGAGCACATTGTCTTGCGTGTTAAAGATTGCATCTGCCGCCGCAACCTGAATAGAGCGCAGACTCTCCCAGTCGTGGGAGTAGATGAAGTCCTGGATAAACGGAGCATATCGGTCAAAAGCGTTCACGGGGCCTCCTCTCAACAACGGGTTGATCAACGTAGCGGGCAACGGCGCGATATCTTGTAACATCGGCGTTTTCTCAGATAAAACCTACCAAAATAAATCTGTCCCTTTTTGGCAGGTTAGATGGTGAATTCGGCGAAGTTGCGGTCGCCGTCTGCGGTGCCGGTACCGTCTGTTGCGGCTGCCGGGGCCAACGCGTCGCCGCCGACGCTTTGCAGCAACTCGGCCACGTTGGCGTCGGGGTTTTGGCACAGGATATCGAGCAGCTCGATAAAGTCGCGGATGACCTCACGGGGCGTCAGGTGTGTGTCGGCTCCCACGCGGCCAAACTCGATCTTGAGGAAGTCCACCAGGTCGTTCTCGGTTAGCGTGGGCGTCCAGCCAAAGTAGCCGGCATGGATCTGCATGAGCTTTTCGATCAAGACCAACAACTCCTCATAGGTGAGCGGCTGCAGGCGGATGATGGGCGCGAGCATGTCCTTGAGGTCCTCGCGCGCAAAGCGACCCTGGGCGAGACGGCTGCGCAGGGCTTCGTAGGAGAACACGCCGCGTCGACGGTCTTCGATGGAGGTCGGCGTGCCGCCCATAATCATGCCCAGGTACTGCGCCTTGCCTTGCAGCGTGTCGTTGTACATCGTTAGGATCTTCTCGTAGTTGTACTGGCGCGTGATGGCGTTGGGAATCTTGTACAGATTCACGAGCTCGTCGATGAGCACCAGCATGCCCTTATAGCCGCTGCAGACCAAAAAGCGTGCGATGAGCTTGATGTAGTCGTACCAGTCGTCGTCGCTGATGATGGTCGAGGAGCCCAACTCGGCGCGCGCTTCGCTCTTGGTGCGGTACTCGCCGCGGATCCATTTGGTTACGCGGCTCATGGCCTCCTCGTCGCCCTCTGCGACGGCCGTGCGATAGCGACGGAGCATGCGGGTGAAGTCGAAGCCGTGGACCATCTCCTCGAGCGGAGCGAGTTGGGCATTGATGGCCGACTCGTCGGCATCGGCGCACGAGGCGACCCAACGATCCAGGATAAGGTTGAGTGCACCGCCCTCGGGGCGCGTTTTGGTTGATATGTTGCGGATGAGCTCGCGATAGGTGGCCAGGCCCTGGCCCTGGCCACCCTGCAGCCGGCGCTCAGGCGAAAGGTCGGCATCGGCGACCACAAAGCCCTCGCCCATGGCGTGCGTGCGGATGGTTTGGAGCAAAAAGCTCTTGCCGGCGCCGTAGCGACCGACCAGGAAGCGGAAGCTTGCGCCGCCATCGGCGATGAGGCTGAGGTCAGTGAGCAGGGCGCGAATCTCGACCTCGCGGCCCACGGTAATGTAGGGAAGGCCGATGCGCGGGACGACACCGCCCTTGAGCGAGTTGAGAATGACGGCGGCGACGCGTTTGGGCACGCGAGGTGCTGCGGATGCGGTATCACTCATGGTCTAGGTATCCTCTCACGTCTGCTACGTAGTCCTTGATAATCTGCGGCCCTGCCGCGCCAAATTCAATAACGGTGTCGCCCACCAGGTCAAAGAGGGCCTCATTGATGCTGTCGACGAGCATATCTTCGCTTTGGTCCGACCGCGCCACAGCCGATGCTGCCTGCGCCGCGTTCTGCTCGAGCAGCGCACGAAGATAATCTTCTGCGGCGGGGGCGAGTGCAGACGCGGTGTCGGCGGGCATGGTCGTCGCGGGCGCGGGCACTGGTGCGAGGAGCGGGGCTACGACGCCAAACTGCTCGGTGGAGATGGTCGGTTCGTCAGCCTCGTCCTGTTGCATGGTCGTCGCGACTGGTTCGGCAACCATGTTGGCCTCAGGTTCGGCTTCCAGTTGCCCAGAGTCTGCTTCCACGGCTTCCGTAAGCGTGCCGTCCTCACGTTCCTCGTCGATTAAAAGCGCCTCGCGCGTCTGTGCGGCGGCACTTCGGATATGCCCCAGCTGGCTCAGGTCGATATCGATCTTGACGGGCTGGTGTGTGGCGTTCCACGAAAGCCATGCCACGATCTCGTCATCGATGATCTTGGCCAAATACTTGGGAACCTTTTCTTCCTTCAGGGGATGGCTGGGGTCCAACGCCAAGCGCAGGCGCTGGTCGCAGGCGCGCATTATCTCACCGAGCTTACTACTCTTTTGTCTGCTGCCGTGGATGCGCATACACTCCCAAAAGCCGTTTTGGCAACGGTAGATATGGATGGGGTCCAAGCGGTATTCGCAGTCCTCGTGGCGCTCGGGCGCAAAGAAGACGGCCGAGGCAAACATGGTGTAGGGCATGGCCGTCTCCTCCCCAAACAAGCTCGCTACGATGCCGGTCTTTCGGTGCGTGTCATAGTAGCGCGCCATGCGGACGTATACGGCGCATGCCACGTGGCGTAGGTCGCGATGATGGCTGCGGTCGAGCCGCGAGTTATTGAGGTTGTACGTGGAGAGTGCGTTGATGGCGGCCATGAGCCGCTCCTCACGCGCCTCGTCGGGCGGAAGGGGGAGCGTGGGCTCGGAGGTCTTGCGACGCTTGGGGGATTGGGCCGACGGCGTCGGTGCGGGCGCAAGGTCTCGAGCCGCGCGTCGCAGCTCGATAAGGGCGTTATCGAACATGACGGTTTTAGAGTCGCGAAGCAACTTGGGGTCGAGCCCGTGGAATACGGCGTAATCCTGCAGCCACACGCGTGCAAACCGGTCGATGCCGGGCTCAAAGGCGCGATAGGCATCCCAAAAGGCCTTGATCTTGTCAAAGCCATCGAGCGGATCATCGACGCCAATGCCGCAGATCAGCTCATAGAGATATAAGAAGGCAAAGGATGTAGACGTTTCCTCGATATTGCCGCGGCGCACCTGGGCGCGCCAGGTAAAGTAGCCGCGCAGTTGTCGATCGCTCATGGCGTTGTAGGTGGGAAAGTACGACTTGAAGGTGCCGTTGTAGGGGCAATCGTCCTCGAAGTCGGCCATCAGCAGGCCCTGGCGGTAAAAAAGCTCCGCCTCCGATAGCCAACGCCCCGCACCGCCCTTGGGATCATCCTGCCAACGCGATATCTCGCGCATCTTGCGGTACTGGTCGGGGAGGAAGTTCTGCATCTGACGACCGGTCTTGAGAATCGGCTCGTCAGCATAGATTTTGTTTGAGAAGCGGGCGGACTGATGGGTCCGGGCCTCGGCCATAATGCGCTCGATGAGCATCTTGACGTCCTGGTCGGCCACCGCCCTCTCCTCTCCCTATATGGTGTCGGTGACCTCATATCATAGCACAGCATCAAACAGATGTTCGAGATACCGCTATGTAGATGGACTTAGAACAGAAGGGCGTAGATGACGGCTATGACGACGGAGGGGAGCATGTTGGCCGTGCGGAAGGTCTGGGGGCGAATCAGATTGACGCCGACGCAGAAGATGAGCATGGAGCCCACGAGCGAAAGACTGTCGAGTGCCGCGGTGGTCATGATAGGGGAGAGCGCACCGGCAAACAGCGTGATCGTTCCCTGGAACACGGCGACGGGCAGGGCCGAGAAGATGCAGCCACGTCCGAGCGAGGCCGTCATGGTACAGACGATGATGCAGTCCAGTGCGCCCTTCAGGGCAAGCGTTGACCAGTCACCGAGCAAGCCGTCCTGAATCGATCCCACGATGGCCATGGCGCCGATGCACACGGTGAGCGATGCCGAGACAAAGGCGTTGGTGAACTCGTTGTCTCCCTCGCTGCCGGTTTTGCGCTTGAGCCATTCGCCAAGGTTTTCGATGGCGGCCTCTAAGTTGATGGCCTCGCCGATAAGCGAGCCGAGCGCAAATGAGACGATCAGCATGGTGATACCGGTGGTCGCCAGCGCCTTCCCATCGATGATGAGCATCTTTTGCATGGTGCCGCCCAAGCCGATAAACAGAACGCACAGCCCCGATGCTTTCATGAGCGTGTCTTGGATGCGCGGTGTGATAAAGCGACCGCCCGCTAATCCCAAAAGACCGCCTGCAATCAAAAGCACAACGTTGATGATTGTTCCCAAGCCCGGCATGAGCCCTCCCGTATTGATGCCAACGTGGCAATCGTAACAGAATGGAACGCAGGACATATTGCGACTTGTCTAATACGTTATATAAGTGGTATTAAGTCTGGCGTACAGCGGTTAAGCCCTAGGTTGTCGTCGGAACGTAGGGATAGTATTCAAAGCGTAGCGTCATCAGCCGTTGTGGGGACTCGATGCCCGCGGCGATGATATCGGCATCGCGGGCCCGATCAAACCCTTCGAGTTCGATCTGGTACGAGACGTCTTGCATAATGTCCAGACGTCGCCAGGCCAGGAGTGTGTCGCCATCGAATTCCAAGGTTTTGCTTCCATCCGGGGCAACGGCGTATAGGCGCAGCTTGGCAGTGGTTGCAGGGTCGACGATCGTGATCTTTTTGATTTCGTTACGAGTATTCTTGGCGCCTAACAAGGTGAGCAATGTTGGTGCCACGATTTCACCCGATGGCAAAAAGACGACCTCAACGGACTCGGGAAATGCGATGATGGCCGACTTGCGAACAGGTTGATTGGCCGCAGCAACTTCGATGCTTGCTGCATCGACGGTCGTCGTGTGGTCGAGTGCGGTGAGCATGTAGCAGTTGCCCTCATCGACATCTTGGGACGTCGCAAGGCCTAGGCTGTCCTCGAGTTGGGGATCGTCTGACTCGATAACAGTTTCATCTGGTTTCTCTGAAGGGGCGGAGATGCCGTTTGTCGGCAGTGACGCGCTGTCTGCTTTCCCCTCTGTTATGACTGCGTTCGTGGTGTCATCTTTTGATGGGAAGGCCATTTCGTTCAATGCAAAGGGAACAATCCCGACGGCTCCAGCTCCATCCCATTCCATTTCGAGGAGCGCCGGGTCGGCAAGAACGCGCTGCCTGTCTTGCGCTTGGACATCGATCTCGATAGGGCAGGGTTTCGCCCCTCGAGTAAGGCTGAGCGACCCGTTTTGCTTATCGTCTTTGATTTTGGCGCCCTCGGCATTGTCGGCGTAGAGCAACAGGGGGTTCTCTCCCGTTGCGATGGCGTCGGTGCTGGCTTTGGTTATCCGCAACGATGCCGTGAATGAGAGAGTGGGCTGCGCGCCGTCGGCGTGCGAGGCAACGCAGCCCAGGCATACACCTCCTTCTTCTTCGAAAAACGTGCTGTCGAAGGCGACCTTCGCTCCGTTCGCCGAGTCATCGATCGAAGCGATGTCGATGCGCAGCTCCAAATCGCATGGGTCGTCATCTGCGTCAAGCACAACCGAATGCCATGTGCAGACGGCACAACCTGTCTGGGATTCGTTTTCCTTATTCGAGCGCTCGCTATCCACGACTATCGAGTCGTCCGTATTTCGGCGAAGGCATCCCGAGGTCAGGATCGTGGCCTGCTTGAGCGAAAATCGCTTGCACATGATGGTGCTCGACGGATTTGGTGCGGAGCTTAGGGCTGCTGGCAAGGAGTCCGCCATGACGGGGGTCGCCCAAGCGGCGACAGGCGTTCCGGTTGCGAGTGCGCCGCAGAGCGCGACGACGGGCAAAAGGTTCTTCGATGCCATGGGGTCTCCTTGCTTTAAATTGTGCGAGCTGGTTGTGTCTTATTGCTGGCTGCGTTTGATGCACAGTCCGAGGCTAGTGGCCCCCGCGCCCGCCGCAGCGATGCTTGCTGCCAAGAGCTGCTTTTTGTCGCCTGTCTGCGCCAACGGTTCCTGGCGGTTGCCGCGGTCGAGCCCCGAGAGGTCGACCGTCACTTGCGTGGCGGCCTGCGTCTGTTCCTGCTGGGCAAAGGCCGCTGCCGGCGCGAGCGCCAAGATGCCGACGATGGCGACCGACGCGATCACCTTATGCCGCGGCATGCGCACCGGGCTCGACCGTCCAGGTGATCGTTGCAACCTGATCGCCTTCGCCGGTTACGTGGAAGATGTCGCGCGTGACGCGGGCGACATTTCCGCTCGTCTTGAGCTTGATCTTGTCCGAACCGCCGGCAATACCCTGATAGCCCATGTCAAAGGTTGCGTTTTTGGAAAGATCGATTCCCGTTCCCTGCATTGCGGCACTGGCGTCTTGGAGCGCGCCTTCGGGACCGACCTTAAAGTCGATGGAGTTCTGAGCGGTTCCGGTCTTCGCGTCGGCGGCAATGGTCCAGGTGTTCATGGCGTCGATCTTCATGTTGGTGACATGGATGCCGTAGGCCGAAAGATTGTCGATGGTGGTCGCGTCTTCTGAGGGACCCTGAAGCGTGCCGTCGGCCTTGGCGACGAACGGAATAACCGTCGGAACTTTGAAATTAACGTTGTCGATCTCGGTTCTGACCATTACCTTCGTGCTTCCAACACGCCCGGCTGCCATAGCTGGCGTCGGAGAGGCGCCCATTGCGAGTGCGAGCGCGAGTCCTGCGCCCACGACGAGCGCTCTGGCTCCGTTCATGTTTCTGGTGATGTCCATGGTCGTTCCTTTCTATTCGCCGCGGGCCGTCCCCGCGATGATTGGACGAGTGCAGGTGGCCGCACGCAATGACGCGGCGGGCGTTATAGGTTAGTTCTCAGCCTGTTCCACCCGGACCTTGACGCGCGTCGGATTGCCGTGGTTGTCATGGGTCTTGGTGTCGAGTGCCTGGATTTCGATATACGCCTCGCCTTCCTCGATGTCGCCGGCGGGACACGTCTCGACCGTCTTGCCGGTTTCGACGATGCCGGACTCATAAATGGTCTCGTCGTTTTGAATGACGCGGAATCGCTGGGGGAACTTGTTGTCCTGGACGTTTTGCACGTTGACGCGCAACTTGCCGCCTTCCTGCAACTGGGCGACCGGTGCGACCGAAATCGTCATCATGTTGTCGCGGACGATGGCGTCGAGCTCATCTTGGATCTCTTGGCGCGATTTGCCCTCGGCCGTCGTGACCGAAGCACCCGCCTCGGGTACGGGCTGCGACTGCCAGGCGTACAAGCCTACGGCGACAAGGGCACAGACGATGGCCAGGCAGACAGCGATGAGTTTCTTGCGATGCCCCGGACTCGCGAGTTGGGGCAACTTCTTCGCGCTCATGCGGCGTCCTTGGTGGTGTAGACGCGTGCGAACGTGGACGGGTCCGCTCCAAAGAGCATGTGAAGCATGAGGCGGCGCGAGTAGACAAGCTCATCGAAGTCGGGAGGGAGCTCGATGTCGTGGATGCGTGCGATGTGGTAGGCGAGTGCCGAGAACGACTCGGGGTCGCAGATCACATCGGTAGTGACGTGGTAGACCGTCGTGTCGGGGAATGCCTCTTCTTCGAAAGGCAGGAGATGGGGATCGTCGTCGACTTCGATGGCGACACCGTACTGGGGCCAGTAATATGCCATAGGAACCTCCCTGCTTCTGGGGCCAAAACTTCTATCGGTTTGGCTGTCGATGCCGACCGTATCAGCCACTACTTGACCAAAAGCTGACCAAATGCTTGACGGATTCGCATCGTCGCAGGTAGTAGGTGGTAAAAAATACTTCAACATTTTTTGAGCGCCAATTTCGCGATCGTTGGCGCCGAAGCGATATGTGTCAAAAACATCGCCTGCCGAGATGTAGCGGCCGCTCGCCGAATTGCACGAACGTAAAAAACCTCAATTATGGAGACGGTCTCGAACACGTCAACGAAACGATGCGGTAACATCTCCCTGCAAACACTGTAGTTAGCTAAAGGGGAGTTCTGCATGTCTGCAACTATCAAACCCTTCACTGATGAGTTCGAGGAATACGGTCGCGACGAGTCTCGCTCGTCGGGCGAGGCCTCGAGCATTTCGTTTCCAACATCGGAAGACGAGGTTCGCGCCATCTTGCGGCAGCTCCATGCCGAGCGCGTCTCGGTAACGGTTCAGGGCGCCCGGACCGGTCTTGCCGCCGGCGCCGTGCCCCATGGCGGCCACATTCTCAACACTTCCCGTACGAATCGCTACCTAGGCCTTCGCCGCGATGAACAGGGTCGCTTTCTGCTCTGCGTAGAGCCGGGTGTCGTGCTGTCCGAGTTGCGCAAGCAACTGGGCAAAAAGGTGCTTCCGACCGCAGGCTGGGACCAGGCATCGCTTAAGGCTTACGAGGAGTTTCAGGATGCCCCCGAGCAGTTCTTTCCCACCGATCCTACCGAGGCATCTGCCTGCTTGGGTGGTATGGCGGCATGCAACGCTTCCGGCGCCCGTAGCTACGCTTACGGTCCCATGCGCCCCCACATCACGGGTCTTCATGTCGCGCTGACCGATGGCGACCTGGTCGAGCTTCAGCGCGGCGTGGTTTTTGCTCGGGGCCGCCACCTGTCACTCGTGACGGCGGAAGGCCGTGCGCTCGAGCTTGATCTTCCCGCCTACACCATGCCCAAGACCAAAAATGCTTCGGGCTATTTTGTTGCGGACGACATGGATGCCATCGACCTCTTTATCGGCGCGTGTGGAACGCTCGGCGTCATCACTGAGCTCGAGATTGCCCTGCAGCCGGCACCGGCGGTCGTATGGGGCGTCAGTTGCTTCTTCGATAGCGAAGACAAGGCCGTGTCCTTCACCGATTCCGTGCGCCCCGTCCTGTCCCACGCGGCCGCCATCGAGTATTTCGATGCAGGCGCCCTGGATATCCTACGTCGCCAGCGCGAGCAGTCGACGGCATTTGCCTCGCTGCCGGCGCTCGACAAAGAGGCTAAGGTCTGCGTCTACGTGGAGCTCGACTGCGATGACGAGGCCCAGGCGACTGAGGAACTGTATCACCTGGGCTGGGTGTTGGAGCTCTCGGGCGGCAGTGATGATGCGACCTGGGTCGCGCGCACCGAGGTCGATCGCGAGTGCCAGCGATTCTTCCGCCATGCGGTGCCCGAGAGCGTCAATATGCTTATCGACGAGCGTCGTCGCACCGACCCCACCATCACCAAGCTGGGCTCGGACATGTCGGTGCCCAACGCACGCTTGGCCGATGTCATCGCCCTCTATCGACGCACATTGGCCGAAAGCGGGCTCGAGTCTGCCGCTTGGGGACACATTGGTAACAACCACCTGCATGTAAACATTCTGCCGCGCGATGCGCAGGACTACCGTCGCGGCGGCGAGCTCTTTGCCCAGTGGGCCTCCGAGGTTACGGCCATGGGCGGCGCCGTCTCCGCCGAGCACGGCGTGGGCAAGATCAAGGCGGGTTTTTTGGAGACGATGTATGGCCACGAGGCCATGGCCGAGTCGGCCCGTCTCAAGCTCCAACTCGACCCTGCCGGACAGCTGGGTCGCGGCAACCTGTTCTCGGAGAAGCTCTTGGATGAACTCGTCCAGAAAGGAGGCGCGTGAAGATGAGCGATTTCCATATGGTGGTGTGCGTCAAGGCGGTACCGGGAAGCACCGAGGTCAAGATGGATCCCAAGACCAACACCATCGTGCGCGATGGCAAACAAGCCGTCATTAATCCCTTTGACGCGAGCGCCCTGGAATGCGCGCTGGCGCTGAAGGATGACTTTATCGGCTTTGGCATGGACGTGCGCGTGTCAGTGGTGTCGATGGGCATTCCCGCGACCGAATCGTTGCTGCGTGACTGTATCGCCCGCGGTGCCGATGATGCGCTGCTGCTAACCGACCGAGCCTTTGCAGGTGCCGATACCCTGGCCACCACCTATGCCCTCAAGTGCGGTATCGAGGCTCTCGATGAGGACTTCGATCTTCTTATCTGCGGCAAGATGGCGGTGGACGGCGATACGGCCCAGATCGGCCCCGAGCTTGCCGGTGCCTTTGAGATTCCCTGCGTAACTGACGTGAGCTGCGTGCAGAGTGCGGGCTTTACGACGTGCGGTTCGCTGGCGCTCGTTCACGGCTGCGATGCCGGCGAGGAGACCGTGTATCTGGAGATGCCCTGCGCGATGACAACTGCCAAAGAGATTGGCCAGCTGCGCATGCCGAGCATTGCCGGTATTCGTGCGGCCGAGGAAGCTGAGGTGCGGGTGGTGAGCGCCGCAGACGTGAACGCCGACCCTTCGCGCTGCGGCCTCGCAGGTTCACCGACGCAAGTCGTGCGTTCGTTTGTACCCGACCGTGACCAAACGTGTGAGGCCGTTGAAGGCACGGCATCCGAGCAGGCGGCAAAGCTCGCCAAGATTATCGAGGGGATGGCATAGATGAGCGGACTGATTATCGATAGCGAAGCCTGCATCGGCTGCGGTCGCTGCGTTCGCGCCTGTGCCTCGGGTGGCATTGTGGTGGAGGGCGAGCGCCCCAACCGCTGCGCCCGCGTAACCGACGGCTGCATCCTGTGCGGCGGCTGCGTCGACGCCTGTCCGGTCAACGCTATCTCGATTGAACGCGATGAGGCCACTGGTGCAGTCGATCTCGACGCGTACCAAGACATTTGGGTATTTGTGCAGACTGACGAGCATGACACCGTAGCCCCTGTGGCCTATGAGCTCATGGGCAAGGGCCGCGAGCTTGCCAATGCCCGTGGCTGCCGTTTGGTAGCGCTGGTCGGCATGGGCCCCGAGGGCTCGCTTGGGGACTTGGAGCATCTGGTTTGTGCCGGCGCGGACGAGGTCCTGGTCTGTCGCGACGAGCGCCTGCGCCAAAACGATGCAGAGGTCTACGCCCGCCTGATCTGCGATTTGGTAGCCGAGCGCAAGCCCGAGGCTATTCTGTACGGCGCGACCGCTTTTGGGCGCGAGTTGGCGCCCGGCGTTGCCGTGCGCTTGCAGACGGGCCTTACAGCCGACTGCACCGTGCTTTCGATGGATACGGAGACGGGCCTGTTGCAGCAGACGCGCCCGGCGTTTGGCGGCAACCTGATGGCTACCATCGTTTGCCCCAACCATCGCCCTCAAATGGCTACGGTGCGTCCCGGCATCTTTAAGGCGCCCGACTTTGACTACAGCCGCTCCGGCGCGATTGTCCAGGTATCACTGGCAGATGGCGTTAAGGCCCGCGTCGAAATCTCGATCCCCGCCGAGGAGTGGGGACAGCAGGCTTCGATTGCCGATGCCGGGCGTCTTGTCGTGGTGGGTCGCGGCATTGGCTCCAAGAAGAACCTGCCTCTGATGCGAAAGCTCGCCGACGCCCTGGGCGCCGAGCTCGGCTGCACGCGACCCGTTGTGGAGGCCGGCTGGCTGGAGTATCGCCATCAGATCGGTCAGACGGGCGTATCGGTCTCGCCGAAGCTCCTCGTGAGCATCGGTGTCTCGGGCGCCATCCAACATCTTGCCGGCATCGGTGGGGCGGAGTGCATCATTGCCATCAACGAGGACCCGGATGCCCCTATCTTCGGCGCCGCCCAGTATAAGGTCGTCGGTGATGCCGTTGAGGTTGTCGAAGAGCTGCTGGCCCAGCTTGAGCGCTAGGCGCCTGCCAGCCAGGTGCGCATCTCGCCTTTGAGGCGCTCCCAGGTCGCCTGTGTGGCGGGATCGGTAAAGGGCCGTTTAATGCCAAAGGGTGCGTCGAGCAGGCGGTAGATATCGCCCTGCTCGCGCGCCAGCGCGCGGCTTGCGGGATAGACAAGTTCAAACATAAAGCAGATGAGCCCTACCAGGAAGTCTGCCGGCTCCTCGCGCTCATCGCGTGCGACGCACCGGCGCTCGTCAAAGGCGGCGAGCGTCGGCGCCGAGAAGCCGCTGGAAAGAAACGTGTCCTCATTCACTTTGAGGATGGTGTCGACGGTACTGTCAGCGATGGTGCGCATAATGTCGATCTTGTCGCCGTCGCGCACGATATCGCAGAAGCTCTGGGTGCGCTTATCGAGCTGCGCGGGTAGGCGGAAATCGCTGTGATAGGCAATGCTCGCGCGAATGAGCTCGTCGTTCTCGTCGGCCTCAATAAAATTGCGGATGCTCGTTGCGGCTGGTGCATCGGCGGGATTCTCGCCAAAGAGGACCTCGACGCCCAACGCTGCATGGCTCATGCTCTCGGCATCTTTAAAGGTGTCCCAGCGGCGCAGCTGCTCAAAGCGGCCCATATCGTGCAGCAGGCCGCAAAGCCAGGCCAGGTCAATATCCTCTGTCGACCAGTTCTGCTCGCGCGCCACGGCATCGCACGCTTCCGCCACGTGATAGGTGTGCTCGATTTTGAGTGCGATGCGCGGATTGGTGGCATCGTAGGCATCGGTATAGGTCTTGAAGGCCCTGGCTGCCCGCGTTCGATCGATAGCTGTCATAATGACTTCCTAAAAAGTTGTGTCCTTCGATCCGGTGGCAATTGTAGGTGAACCCGGTTGCCGCCGGACGATAAATCTGCCGCATCGTTGCATGCGGCTCGGATGCCTTGTCGGGATAAGGAACGTTATGGTGTTCAAAATCGTTAAAACTGTCTGGCCGGTGATGCTTACCTATGTTGCGATAGGCGCGCCGTGCGGAATGATTATGGCGCAGACGGGGATGGAGCCCTGGATGGTCTTTGCCCTGAGTAGCACGTTCGTGACAGGCAGCGGGCAGTTCATGATCTGCAACCTGTGGCTGGCGGGCGTGCCGGCGGCATCGATCGTCGCCTCCGTCGCCGCCATCTCTTCGCGCTTTGCACTTTATTCGGCATCGATCGCACCGCATCTGACGGGCGCCTCGAAGCGCCAAACGCTGGCGGTTGCCGCGACGCTCACCGAGGAGGCATACGGCATCTCGTTGGCTAAGCTGGTTGAGGGGGATGACTGGGGTCCGCGCGAGTCCTTTGCGCTCAACGTGATCCTCATCGCAACGTGGGGCGTCTCGTGCACGATGGGCGCCGTTGTCGGCGCCGTCATCGATGTTCCTACCGCTATTGCGGGTTTTGTCTGCACTTCGCTCTTTATCTGCTTGCTCTGTTCGCAGCAACTGTCGCGCGGCAATATCGTAGTCGCCGTTTTGGCTGCAGTGTCCGTCGCCATATGCAAGTTTTTGGGGTGGACGAATGTCGCCGTGCCGGTGAGCGTGCTCGTCGGTGTTGCCGTGGCGCTCGCGTGCGATGCCCTTACGGATGGAAGTGGTGCCCGCGATGCCCGTTAATGAGTTTTTGGTCCTGTGGCTGTCGTCGTGGGCTGCCATCGCGTTCTTCCGCATCGCGCCGGCGTTCGCCTTGCGTGGGCGGACCCTGTCGCCGCGCGTCACCGAGGCCCTGGGCTACATTCCTCCCGCTGCCTTTGCCGCACTGGTTGCCAACGACTTGGTGAGCCCCGGGGCGTTCGATGCGGGACTGTGGCCGGGTGTGGTTCCTTGGATCGCGGCCGCCGGCGTCGTGGTGGTGGCGATAAAGACGAAATCGATGTTGTGGTGCTGCGTTTCGGGCATCGTGCTCTATATCGCCTTGAGCCTCGTGTAAGAGCAAGGCGCGCTTGCCGTCTTGGCCTAACGAATCGAATTTCTCATCGAACTGGTCTGCTTCTTCTGGTACCATGGTCAAACTTTACCGTAGCAAAGCATGACGTGGGCTTTTGTTCCCCGTCAGCGGAAATGGGGGTTTCATGGCACAGGAAGCAACCGCCAACGAGCAAAAGAAATTCAAGGTCCCGCGCATCCCGGGCGACATCATGATCTATCCCATGATCGTCGGCCTTCTGCTCAACACCTTCTGCCCACAGGTCTTCGAGATCGGCGGCTTCTTTACGGCTGCCTGCCGCGGTGGTTCCAATACTATCGTTGCGGCGATCCTGCTCTTCGTGGGTGCCGGTATCAGCTTTAAGTCCACACCGGGCGCCATCAAGACCGGTATCGTTGTGCTGATTCCCAAGCTTGTCGTCGCGGCGGCTCTCGGCTTGGGCGTGGCATATTTCTTTAACGACAACTTCCTTGGCCTGAGTTCCGTGTCCATCATCGGCGGCATCACGTTCTGCAACATGGCGCTCTATACGGGCATCATGGGCGAGTTCGGCGACGAGTCCGAGCAGGGTGCTGTCGGCATCCTGTTCTTTACGGCCGGCCCCGCCGTTACGATGATCATCCTCGGTGTCTCGGGTCTCGCCAACATTCCGCTGGGCACTATCGTCGGTTCTATCCTGCCACTCGTTATCGGCATGGTTTTGGGCAACCTGTTCCCGTTCATCAAGAACCTGCTGGTCCCCGGCGCCAATCCCGCGATTGCCGTCATCGGTTTTCAGCTCGGTGCGTCCATGAGCCTGTCGAGTTTCATCACTGGCGGCATCTCGGGCATCCTGCTGGGCCTCATCACTCTCTTTATCGTCGGTCCCATCACCTTTGCCTTTGAGCGCCTGTGCGGCGGCAACGGCAAGGCTGCCGTTGCATGCTCCACCATCGCCGGTACGGCTATGACCACGCCGGTCGCGCTTGCCGAGGTCGCTCCGCGTTATGCCGAGCTTGCGCCCACCGCGTACGCCCAGATCGCCACCGCCGTTATCATCACGGCGATCATGGCCCCGATCCTGACCGGTTGGGTCGACAAGAAGTTCTGCCAAGGCAAGGAAGACCTGTCGCCTGCCGGTGTCGAGGCTATCGAGGAGGCCGTCGCGACCGATATCGACGGCGAGTAGTCGCCTCTTCGAATCAATGAAACGGCGCGTGCAATTCGCGCCATCAGAGCGTCCGAACGGCATCTGCTATCCAGAGCCATTCGGACGCTCTGCTATTATTCCCTTTACCCCTGCGGAGTAAGGGGTGTTTGGTGCCCGGGCATGACTCGGGCGATTCTGGCCACTTGGATATAGAGGGGATGGAACCTAGTGGTTAAGGCACTCAAGATCGAGATCTTTATGCTGTGCATGATTATTCTTATCGGGCTTGCCGCACGAAGCCGTCGCTCCTTGTTCTCGAGTACTCAGCAGCTTTTGTTCAGTATGCTGGGCTACACGTCTGCCGCCTATGTCTTCTTCGATATGATCTGGACGCTCTCGGACGGGGTCAACACCTCCGTGGGTATCGCTGCCAACTGGATTTCCAACGCGGTTTCGTTTTCGCTGTTTGCCATCGCGTGCCTCATTTGGTTCTTCTATTCCGAGACGATGCAGGGCTCGCGATTCCTGGCCACGCGCTACAGGATGGCACTCGTGGCATTGCCTACGGCGGTAGTGGTCGCCCTGGCATTTACCAGCTACTGGACACACGCTCTTTTCTATATCGATGCGCAGGGCGTATATCGTCGCGGTGCAGCTTATATGATTCAGCCTATCGTTAGCTACTGCTACGTCATATATACGTCCTTGCATGCCTTTGTTCAGGCTCGAAAAGTCGAAAGCCTGCAAAAGAAGGCCATTTATCGTACCCTCGCCTTTTTCGCGGTCCCCGCTCTGGTGGGCGGTACCTTTCAGGTCGTATTTTCGGTGCCCGGCCTTTGCGTCGGCATAATGATCAGTATTTTGCTGCTCTATATCGTCTACCAGGAGCAGCTGATCTCGACTGACCCGTTGACTGGACTCAACAACCGTAACCGTTGTGAGACCTATATGCTGTCGCTGTTCTCGGGTGCTGACCAGGCCGATGATGTGTATCTGCTGATGATGGATGCTGACGGCTTTAAGCAGATTAACGACCGCTATGGACATGTCGAGGGCGACCATGCCCTTCAGGTTGTTTCGAAGGCGCTCAAGGACGTCTGCTCGATGTCCGGCGGCTTTATCGCGCGCTATGGCGGCGATGAGTTCGTGGTGCTCCAAAAGGCAGCGACGGAGCAGGAGATCATAAGCCTGTGTGCGGCGATCAACGATGAGCTCGCTCGTGCCGAGGTGCCGTATCTATTGCAGATGTCTATTGGATACGCGCGGGTCGGTGATGGTGTCGATACGTGGCAAGACTTACTTCGCGCTGCCGATGCGGAACTCTACCGTGTTAAGGCCGAGAAAAAGAAAGCCGGCGTCCAGATACGCTAGAAAAGGGGGCGCACGACCGTTGCGATGGTCGTGCGCCCCTTTTGCGTTGGTGGGATTAGTAACGGCTGTCGAAGATACGCTTCGTCTTTTTCTCGGAACGCGGCAGCTCGCTAGGCCATTTTAGGTTTATTGACAATGATGATGCCGCCGCAGACTAAGAGCAGGGCCATGATTACGGTGACAGGGCTCGTGCCGGCGCCCTCGCCGAGCAGCAGCGCGCTCAGCAGCACGCCGAAGACCGGGTTCATAAACCCAAAGACCGAGACGCGGCTGACGGGGTTGACGGCAAGCAGACGCGACCACAGCGAGTAAGCGACTGCGGAGATAAGCGCCATATAGACGATGAGCGCGATGGCGGGGACGATTGCCGTGGGGGAGAGCGCGCCGCCCATCAGAAAGCCGATAGCGGTGAGGACGAGACCGCCGACCAGGAACTGCCAGCCGGCAAGCAAAACGCCGTCGTGCTCTCGCGAGAAGATGCCGATCAGGCAGGTCGAAAGGGCGCCCGCGACAGTGGAGGCCAGGATAAAGCCCTCGCCGTCGAGCCTAAAGCCAAAGGTGCCGTCTGCACCCGAAAGGTTAACGAGTGCGACGCCGGCAAAGCCCAGAACGCAGCCGAGCACCTTGGCCGCATCGAGCTTTTCGGTGCGAAACGCCAGGGCGGCAAAGAGGATTGCGAGGAAGTTGGCGCTGGCCTCGATGATGGAGCTCGACATGGCGCTGGCGCGCGAGAGTCCCAGGTAGAAAAAGAAGTACTGCCCGATAGTCTGGAAGAGCGACAAGATGCAGATGGGCTTGATATCGCGCACTTGCGGAACGAGCGGACGGCGCTGGGCCACGCTCATGCCAACAATGACCAGCATGCCGGCAAGGGTGAAGCGCAGACCCGCGAAGAGCAGCTGCGAGGCGCTATCGTGCGCTGGGATACCAAAGAGTGCGTAGCCGATCTTGATGCAGGGGAAAGCCGACCCCCAGAGCGCGCAACAAACAAGGCAGCCCAGGATGAGTCCGGGCAGGGTGGCGAGATACGGCTTTTGGCGTTTCCCTGGGTGTGCCCGGTGTGCGCGGGGGAAAAAAAAAACACCCCCCCCGGGGGGCCCGGGGGGGGGGGGGGGGGCCGGGGGG
>CABTZM010000002.1 GCA_902489295.1 uncultured Collinsella sp. | reverse complement strand
TGCGCAAGACGGAAAGCACATTAAGTGCTTTCCTTTGCGTGCGGAACTCGCGACAGACTTAACTGCCGACCGCCCGCATAGCTCATCGCGGGTTGGCTTTGCCGCCGCCCGCGCACAGAAACAAAAAACTGGAAGATTTAGTTGAAAGGTTAACTCAAATGAAGATCGCTCTAATCAACGAGAATTCTCAGAACTCCAAGAACCCTATGATCGAGGCTGCCCTTAAGAAGGTTGTCGAGCCCATGGGGCACACCGTCTTTAACTATGGCATGTATGCCGACGCCGACTCCAAGCCCCTCACCTACGTGCAGAACGGCATTCTTGCCGCCGTGCTGCTCAACTCCGGCGCTGCCGACTACGTCGTGACCGGTTGCGGCACCGGCGAGGGCGCCATGCTCGCCTGCAACTCCTTCCCCGGCGTGCTGTGCGGCCACGTTGCCGACCCGCTGGATGCCTACACCTTTGCCCAGGTCAACGATGGCAATGCCGTCGCCATGCCCTTCGCGCTCAAGAACGGCTGGGGCCAGGAGCTCAACCTCGAGTACACCTTCGAGAAGCTCTTTGGCTTTGGTTCGGGCAACGGCTACCCCGCCGAGCGCGTTGAGCCCGAGCAGCGCAACAAGAAGATTCTCGACGGCGTGCGCGCTGTGACCATGCGTCCGCTCGTCGACGTCCTGGGCGAAATCGATCAGGATCTGGTGAAGGGCGCCCTCGCTGGCGAGCATTTCCAGGAGTACTTCTTTGCCAACGCCACCGACGAGGCCATCATCGCCAAGGTCAAGGAGCTCTTGGGCCTGTAATAAGGCCCACGGGGCGCACCGACCCCCAACAAACCGCCAGACAAAAGGCGCCGCGACGATCCATGTGTCGCGGCGCCTTTTTAGATTGCTATCGCTTGAGTCACCGCAAGGCGGCCGCTCCCCTATTTGCCAAGAGCCTACAGCTCGCAGGCGACCTTGTAGCCGTCGCCGATGGCATCACGGATGTTGCCGCACTTCTGGGCATCGCCCAGCACGTGGGTGGCAACGCCGGCAGCGGCAAGGTCATCGGCCAACTTGGTGTTGGGACGATAGCCCATGGCAAGCACCAGCGTATCGGCATCGGCGATGGTGTGGACCTCGCCGTCCTTCTCGTAGCTGATAGCGTCCTCGGTAATCTCGGTCACCTTGGCCTCGGTCAGCACGTGAACACCCTTGGAGAGCATGCGCGTGATGAGCACCGCGCGGCCGGCGCCGCCCTCGTTGGCGGCGAGCGTCTTGGTCATCTCGATGACGGTGACATCGCGGTTGGCCGGCGACAGGTCGTTGACCAACGGGGCCAGGTAATCGGCCGTCTCGCAACCAACGGTGCCGCCGCCCACAATGACGATCTTCTTGCCCGGGAAAGCCTTGCCACCCAGCAGGTCGTCAGCCGTCATGACCTGCTTAAAGCCCTGCATAAAGGCCGGGGCGATGGGTTCGGCGCCATAAGCCAGGACAACCTCGTAGCCCGCGTAGTCGCGCTGGATGTCCTCGGCCGAAAGCTCGGTACCAAAGACGCACGTGACGCCGGCCTCGGCCAGGCGACGGTACTGATACTTGATCACGCGCGTGAGCTCCTGCTTTGCCGGCGGAACGGCCGCAATGCGCATCTCGCCGCCCGGCTCGTCCTGCTTATCCACGAGCACCACGTTATGACCGCGCTTGGCGGCAATGTAGGCTGCCTCCATGCCCGCGGGACCGGCACCCACAACGAGCACGTTCTTTGCCTCGGCGGCAGGCTCGTAGCCGGCCTCGTCACGCTCCACATCCGGGTTGACGGTGCAGGAGATGCGCTTGCCGAACATGATACCGTTCAGGCAGCGCAGGCAACCGATGCAGGGGCGGATGTCGTCGGCGTTGCCGGCAGCAGCCTTGTTGCAGAACTCGGCATCGCACAGATTGGCGCGGCCCATCATGCAAATGTCGGCAGCGCCGTCCTCGATCAGCTCCTCGGCGATCCATGCCTCGTTAATGCGGCCGACCGTGGCAACGGGAATGTTGACGTGCTTCTTGATCTCGCGCGAGCAGGCGGCGTGCGAGGCCTGCTGCGTGCCGGCGGCGGGAATGGCGGAGCCGCGCTTGATGGTAGTGCCGCCCGACACGTGGATCATGTCGACGCCGGCCTTCTCCAAGCGACGCGAGACATAGATCATGTCGTTGAGGGTCAGGCCGCCATCGGTGTACTCGTCGCCCGAGATACGGACGTCGATGATAAAGTCCTTGCCGCAGCGCTCGCGAATCTCGGCGATGACCTCGAGCAGGAAGCGCATGCGGGCGTCGAGCGAGCCGCCGTACTCGTCGGTGCGCTTGTTATAGAGCGGGGTCAAAAAGCCGCCGAGCATGCCGTGGGCGTGTGCCGCATGGACCTCGACGCCGTCGACACCGGCCTTCTGCATGCGCACGGCAGCGTCGCCAAACTGATGCGTGAGCTCGTGGATCTCATCGACCGTGATGGGGCGCGGCGCCTCGCGGGCATAGGACGGGCCCACAAAGGACGGAGCGATCAGGCGCGGCGTGCCCGGAATGTTAAAGGCCATGTAGGCGGGATGGAAGAGCTGCGGCATGATCTTGCAGCCATACTCGTGGACGGCCGCGGCGAGCTTTTCCCAGCCAGGGATAAACGTGTCGTCGTAGCAGCACATGTCACCCGGTAGATAGGTATAGGTGGGCTCGACCGTCACGACCTCGGTGATGATCAGGCCAACGCCGCCCTTGGCACGGGCACGGTAATGATCGACCAAGTCGTCGGTCACATAGCCATGATCGGCCAGGTTCGTGGACACCGGCGGCATAAAGACGCGGTTCTTGACCTCGGTCGTACCGACCTTGATCGGGCTAAAGAGCATCGGGTAGGCGGAAGACTCCATACAGGGTTCCTTTCGTTTGAGCCGCTCGGCGGCAGTTGCTAACGTACTTATCGTATCAGCAACTGCGCTGTACCCGACCGTACACGCTCCCCCGGCTTTTACTCAGCCCACAAAAAGTTGCGGTGGAATACGGAGTAGATAAGGCCTTTGACAGCCAAAACAGTCCGTATTCCACCGCAACTGATGGGCGGGGTGGGTTAGAGGCCCAGATAGCTGGTCATGCCTTCGACGGCGAGCTTGGCGCCGGCTACGGCATGGACCACGGTGAGCGGGCCGTTGACCACGTCGCCGGCGGCAAAGACGCCAGGCACGGTGGTCATGCCGCACTCATCGACCGAAAGAAGACCGCGATGGTCGGTCTCCAGACCGCCCGTCGTAAGCACCAGCTTGTCCTTAGGCACTTGCGAGGCCGCAATCACAACCGTGTCGGCGGGCACATGGTCAAGTTCTTCCTCGTAGCCCACCACGTTATCGTCCTCGTCAAAGATAGCCGTCTCGAACACCGGACCGTTATCGTCGATGGCGCAGATCGCCTTGCCGCGCACGATCTCGGCACCGTCAAGCTCGGTCAGCTCCACCTCGTCATCGATGGCCGAGATATGGCGCGATCGGGCATACACGGTAACCTTGCGAGCGCCCGAGCGCAGAGCCGTGCGGGCAACATCCATGGCCACGTTGCCGGCGCCGATAACCGCCACGTTCTGACCGATCGCCACGCTCGTGGGATCGACCAGGTAATCGATACCAAACAGTACGTTACCACGCGACTCGCCGGGAATACCCAGCTTGCGGGCGCGCCAGGTACCGGTACCGACAAAGACCGCATCGTAGCCGTCGCGCAACAGGTCGTCGATATGCAGCGCGCCACCGATGGTGGTCGAGGGACGGACGCGCACGCCAAGCGAGCACATCACGTGACGGTACTTTTGCACGAGAGCACGGGGCAGGCGAAACTCGGGGATGCCGTACTCCAGCACGCCGCCGATCTCGGGGCGCTGTTCAAACACCGTGACGGCACAGCCCAGCTGGGCCATCTTAATGGCCACGGTAATGCCGGCAGGACCGGAACCGACCACGGCAACCTGCTTGCCGCACGACGGCGCAGGCTTCCACTCCCTACGATCCAAATACGCAGTCGAGATATAGTTCTCGATGCTCGAGAAGTGCACCGGCGCACCCTTGCGGCCCTGGATGCACGCGCCCTCGCACTGACCCGAATGGTTGCAGATCATGGAGCAGACCGCGCTCATGGGGTTGTTCTGGAACAGCAGCTCACCTGCCTCTTCCAGACGACGCTGCTTGAACAAGTCAATGACCTGCGGAATAGGCGTCTGCACCGGGCAGCCTTTAAGCTGGCAGAACGCCCTTTTGCAACCTAGGCAACGATTCGCCTCTTCGACAATGTGGATAGCCACGCAACTCCCCTTTTTGATGTAATCCAATGAGGCGACGATAAAAACCCTTCACCGCCGCCCCCAGTCAAGCAAACTCAATATGCCGCCACGGCAAAAGCCAATGCTATATCTCGCGATGCGGAGCCCCGCAGCGAGCGGACATGCGCTCGAGTGTCGCCAGGCAGCTAGCCGCCGTCGCCGGCACGCTGTTCTCGACCACACAAGGAATCCCCGAACAGGCGGCAGCCGCCCAGGCCACCACGGGCTCAAAGTCATAGCGGCCCGTCTCGCCCACGCCGTGGCACACCAGGCGAGAACCCGTACCATCGCACCAGCCGGCTTCGTCCTCGTTGTCGACGACCTCAAAATCCTTGGCGTGCAGCACGCGAATCTTACTGCCGCATAAGTAGAGCATACGCGCGGTGATTTCCTGCGCCTCGCCAACGACGCTGGGATGCAGCAGCGACACCGGGTCGTAGATCACGCCGAGCGCCGGGCTCGGGACGCGCTCCAGCACCTCACGGCAGCGATCTGGCGTGTTGACCGTCTCGTTCCAGCCGGGCTCGATCAGTATTTGCCCACCCACGGCCTCGGCGCACTCGCAGACGCGCGCGAGTCCATCCATAAACGCATCGAGTGCCTCGTCGGTCATACGGTCGTCAGCAACGCAGTTCTGCGCATTGGGACGACCGGTCTCGGTGCCAACCGGACAGCCGCCGAGCATCTGAGCAAAGTTCAAGCACGCCTCGTACTCGGCAAAGTTATCCGTGAGCTGTTGTCGATCGGGCGTCGCCAGATTCTTATAACAGCCGAGCACGGCGACCGAAACGCCCGCCTCATCGAGCACCGCACGCAAATGCTCGGCGAGCTCGCGGGTCAAACCGCATCGATCGATTCCCATTGATGCGTAGAGCACCTTGCTCGGCAGCTGAATGCACGAAAAGCCCAGCTCTCCTGCCATGCGAATGCGTTCCTCGACGGTCCCCTGCGGAAGGTCGTGTAAACGCACGCCCGGAGTAATGGCCCCCACGCTATTCACGCCCCTTATGAGCATTGATGCCCGGCGTGTAGCCGCCAAACGGGTCGTCGATGGAGCACACGCCCGAAGGGGCAAGCGGATCGCGCTTACCGGCAAGCTTGTCATGATGCATGGTCTCGATATAGGCAAGCACCAGCGGCGCTACGCCCTTCGCGTCGTTTTTGACGACGGGCTCGCTCATGTAGTAGCCAAACGTGCCCTCGCGGTGCGCGGTGTTGCCAAGACCCGCCACCAGGCAGATGTTGTCGAGCGCCAGCTGTCCGTCGCGCTCGGACAGGCACGTGTCGCAGATGCCATCAAAAGCGCGACGGCCGTACTGGTAGTAGTGCTCGCCCAGCACGCCCAGGCGCACGCCCTTCATGATGGCGTTGGCAAAGATGGCGCTGCCCGACTCCTCCAGATAGTTGGGGGCGATATTGGGCAGGTTGATGACCTGGTGCCACATGCCGGTCTTCTCGTCCTGATACGGCAGCATGGCGTCGATCAGGTCGTGGAACATCTTGCGGATCTCGTCCTTCTCGGCCGACATCGAGGGCGGCATGAGCTCCCAGGTATCGATGAGCGCCATGGCGAACCAGCCCTCGGCGCGCAGCCAGAAGTTGGCCGAAAGGCCGGTGACGGGATCGCACCAGAACTGCTTGCGGCTCGCGTCGTAGGCGTGATAGTACAGGCCGTTGAGGGGGTTGCGCATCAAATCGTGCACCACTTGGAACATATGGAAGCTATCCGAGCAGGCACGGCGGTTGTGGAAGCTCAGCTCGTATTGCATGTAGAACGGCTGGGCCATATACATACCGTCGAGCCAGATCTGGTTAGGATAGACAGCCTTGTGCCAAAACACGCCCTCTTTGGTGCGCGGCTGGGTCTCGAGCTGACGATAGATGGTATCCATGGCGGCACGGTACTTGGGCTTGCCCACCAGGTCGTAGAGTTTGTAGAGGGTTTTGCCCGCGTTGACGTTATCGAGGTTGTACTCCTGGGGATCGTAATGCTTGATGGTGCCGTCGTCCTGGACAAAGAAGTCGATGTAGTCGTCGGCGAAGGTCAGGTAGCGCTGCTCGCCGGTGATCTCGTACAGCTCGATGAGTGCCTTGATCATGCAGCCGTCAATGTAATTCCAGGTGTTCTCCTTGCCGGCGCGAAGCTTTTCGATGTTCCAGGCCGGCGCCTGAGGCGTAGAGGTCTCGATCAACTGCTCGATATAACGGTCCAGAATCTGATTGCAACCCATTGCTGTCCCCTCTGACGTTTTTGATGGGTGAACGTTTCCCCTAGTGTAACGCGAACGGGGATTATAGGGTGAACGTTAACCCTATAATCCCCGTGAACGGCAAACTTTTAACGGCAAACGGCGGTGAGGCCCGCAGCGATGCGATGCGCCAGGCGCTCATAGCCGGCAGGGCTGTAATGCAGACCGTCCGGCATGTAGAGCTCGCGGTGCTCCGGCAAAAACGGGCTGATGCCGCTTTGCGCATACAGGTCGATCACCGGCACCGAGTAGCGATCGCAGACCTCCAGCATCGCGCGCACATAGGCGTCTTGCGTCAGGCCCAGATGGTTGGCCTCGTTGCTTGCCGGAATATCCTTCTCGTGTTTGCCGCTCGTCTTGCACGGCGTCATAAACACCAGCTTTGCCTGAGGCGAGCGCGCCGTGATGGTGCGGATCAGGTAGTCGAGCGCACCGTAGAACTCGTGCACGTCCGTGCTGCCCAGCTCTCCCAGCGGCACGTTACGGCTAAAGTCGTTAACGCCGCCAAAGACGATGCAGATATCTGCCGTGTGATCGATGCCGTCCAAGCGCTCGACAAACGAATCGCTACGGTCGGCCTTGACGGCAATACGCGAACCCTTAATACCAAAGTTCTCGATCGTAGCGCCGCCCAGCAGCGCACCCAGGTGCGAAGTCCAGGAGATATCGTTGCCTCCCCCGCCGCATCCGTTATCGCCCCAGGTGGTCGAATCGCCAAAGCAGCAGATGGTCAATTCGCTCAAGTTTTTCGTTTCCATATTCTTCTCCTCACCCGCACACCGGCGGTCATACAGGTACATACCGTTCATTCGCAACATCCGAGGGGCTATGCGTGGGCGCATTCCGCAACTTGCGAATCGAGCCATTCGATATCCTCGGCAAGATGCGCCACGCCCAGGTGGTGTCCACCCGGGCAGACCTCGTGCAGAAGGTTTTCGTCCTTGCCCAGCAGCGCGTAGGCGTCGCGAACGATATCGAGCTGCTCGTCTACGTTCGCAAGCCCGCGGGCGCCGTTGAGATGGTCTTTCTCGCAGCTCTGAACCAAGAGCGGCCGTGGCGCGACAAGCGATGCAATGTCGCCCATGTCGAGCAGACGCCAGAGTCCAGGCGTGTAATTGCAGCTGCAATTGCCGTTGAGGTGCAGTAGCGAATCATCAACGCCGTACAGATAGCCCGAGACAAACGCCTTGCGCACGCGCGGGTCGAGCGCGGACAGGTACAACGTCATGTAACCGCCGCCCGAAAAACCAAAGCAGCCCAGGTCGTCCATGGCAATGTCACCGCGTGTCTCCAAGTAATCAATCAAGCGCATGTTGTCCCAGGCGTTGAGGCCCGCGACCGTAAGACCCAGCGGCTCGGCCATACGTGCTTGATTCAGACACGTACCGCGCAGGTAGCTGTTCTCGTCGTCGCCCTGACCCTTCCAGTCACGACGGTATCCCCAACCACGCGCATCGGGGCAGACGGTCACGTAACCCATGCGCGCCAAACGCAGACCGTAGTCGTAATTGAACTTACGCACGGCATCGTCGACCGCCGGCACGCCCGCAACGCCGGCTATGCTTGCAGCACCCGCCCCCTGGTGACCATGCGGGCAGATATAGCAGCGCTTGAGTCCCCGCTCGTCAAGCTTGGGGCGGGACGGCTCCAACAGGTAAAACGGCATCCACACATCGTGCTCAACCTGCAACACCGCATGAGTACGCACGATGCTGCCGGCAACCCGCACGCGATTGAGCTCACGAATCTCAATCGGGGCGCGGTCCATAAGCGAAAGACCCAAAATATCGTGCAGACGAGTCCTGGTCGCAGCCTTCCATGCCTCAAAGTCTGTGGAAGTCTTGCCCGTAAATGCGGCCGAGCGCCCCTCGCGCTTCAGTCGGGCGCGCAGCGCAGGTTCGTCCTCGTAGTACGTCTCGATGTGCACGGTGCGGCCATTGGCAGATAGCCCGGCCGTCTCTACCGCATCACCGTCGCCGCCCTCGGGATCCCAACCATCCGCGCCGGCAAGCACTCGGTCACGCGCATAGCGTTCGGAATCCTGACCGGTCAGGCAATGCGCCCACGGCACCCAAGCGGCAGTATCACCCGCCGGGCCAAACAGGGCACCGCCGGCATACAGGGTGCCGTCATGTGCCGCTGGCTTATTCCAATCCCACCAGCCCTCGAGTGAAATATGGGGGCCCAGCCAGCATTCGAGCAAAACGGTCTGGGCCCACTCGCGCCATGGACGACCCAGATAGACCGATCCGGGGGCAATGCCCTCATCGGCTGTAAACGAACAGCCATGAAACACAAATCCGTACGGCTCGCCCTGAGGCGTGGAGGCTGCCGTTACATACCCGTTGACATCCATATCGCGGTTGAGCGAGCGAATCTCACACCCCTCAAAGTAGGCACGCGCGCCGCCAAAGATAAAGTCGACATCGCCCTCGATCCGGCAACGTCGGAAATACTGCCGCCCCACGCGGCGCGGGGCGAACTGCTTGGGGCCTATAAAGCCGCCCGGCTTGGCCTCGCGCGGCGGCAGCGGCCCCAAAAAGAGCGTGTCCTGGTGTCCCTTAATGCAGCAGGCATCGACAACCAGGCGGTCACCATCGGCATACAGGGCAATCGCCTGGCCGACCTCGCGCCCATCACCGGCGTTGTTTTCGATTGTTAGACCCGCAAGCGTCACGTCGTCGGCATCGACCAGCACCGTGTACGTACGGAAGGTGCCGAGTCTTCCATCCTGGCCGCTACCATCTTCCGAAGGCATCTTGGCACCCAGGCCTCCCACGATACGCACGCTGTCGGCCGTCTCGCCCTCGAGCGTCACATGCGGACGACGAATTTCGACCCGTTCGCGGTACTCACCCGGCGCCACTAGCACGCGCACCGGCACGGTCACATCGGGCACACACCGCTCCGCCGCCTCGAGCGCCGCCGAAATGCTGCGATACGCGCCTTCGCGTTCGAGCGATACCTCAAAGAGCTGTTCTTTACCACTCATCTGTCATTACGCTTTCTGTCACAGAACACCCACCGTGCAATACCGGCACCTATAGATTGCGTGCGACAGCCGGGCAGACCCGACCGTCGCACGCCTCAACATGCCGTATTCACTTGTACAGGAGCACTACCCTACGCGCGGATAACCTTGTCGACGTTTTGCAGCTGCAGCTCGTCGCCATCCTGACCCTCGATGCGCACGTT
Source organism: uncultured Collinsella sp. (assembly GCA_902489295.1). Classification (GTDB taxonomy): domain Bacteria; phylum Actinomycetota; class Coriobacteriia; order Coriobacteriales; family Coriobacteriaceae; genus Collinsella. The sequence continues at coordinate 20,721 of CABTZM010000002.1, read as the reverse complement.
CTGCAGGTCGAGGACTTTCACGTTCTGCGCGATGATGCCCTGGCGCACCATGGGCTCCACGCCGCAGGCCATGGCCGGCACAAAGGGCTCGGCATCGGCGGCAAAGGTCACATGGACATCCTGGAACGTCAGGCGCGTCACCTTGCTCTCGGGAAGGCCCGTGATATAGGCCGCGGCCGCATGGCAGTTGGTGGCCTCGATATCGCAAAACGTCGTGGCGCCAAAGCCGGGCGTACGGTCGTCGACGGGCAGCGCCTCGCGAGACTGCACGTAGTCGGTCTTGCCGTCCTTGTCGCAGAAGTAGAACGAGTTGACCACGAAGGGCGTGAGCACCTTATCCATGCGAATGTGCTCGAAGGTGATGCCCTCGTTGACGGCGTCCTTGCCGCGTCCGCGGCGTGTCTTGACGCGCAGGCCGCGGTCGGTGCGCTCAAAGAGGCACTTGCTCACGGTGAGGTCCTTGATGCCGCCGGCGGCCTCGGATCCCAGCACCACGGCGCCGTGGCCGTCGTGCATGTAGCAGTGCGAGATCAGCACGTCGTGCGTGGCGGGACGGAGCTCGGGTTCAATGCCCAGTTTGCCGCTCTTGATGGCGATGCAGTCGTCCCCCACCGAGAACTGACAGCCAAGGATGCGGACAAAACCGCAGCTCTCGGGATCGAAACCGTCGGTGTTGTGGGAGTTCTTGGGACCCTCGATGGACAGGCACAGGGCATCGACGTGCTCGCACAGAATGGGATGGATATTCCACGCCGGGCTGTTGCGCACGGTAAAGCCGGCAAGGCTCACGTTTTCGCACTCGGACAGGAAAATCATGCGCGGGCGGGCGACCTCGCGGCCCTCCTCGGGACGGAAGATGTTCTTAAAGTCCTTGTTCCACCAGTTGTCCTCGGCAAAATCGGTCTGGCCGTCGATGGCGCCGCGGCCATAGATGCACACGTCGTGCACGCTCAGGCCCGTAAAGGTCGAACAGTAGGTCGAAAAGTTCTCGCCTTCCCAGCGGCCCAGGGGCAGCATGTCGGTGCCGGCATACCCGGCGCCCTCGTCGCCCGCGACCGTACCCGGAATGTAGGCAAGCGCGGCGCGGTCGTGGCGGGCCAGCAGCACCGCGCCCTCGGCAAGCTCGATGTTGATATTGCTCTTAAGGAAGAGGGACTTGATACGGTAGCTGCCGGCGGGAATCAGCACGCGGCCGCCCTTGGGGCAGGCCATGATGGCAGCCTGGATATTAGTGGTGTCATCGTGCTCGGCATCGCCCTTGGCTCCGCAGTCGCAAACGTTGATGGTAAAGGGCTCCGCCGGCGTGGTGACGCCTACGCTCAACTCGCGCTCGCCGCAGACAAAGCGGATCAGGTTGCGCTTGCCGGGGGTCAGGCCATCGACATAGGTCTCGACCGTATTCGTGGTACCGGCGGGCTCATCGTTGACAAAGATCTCCCACGTATCGGCACAGGTAAAGTAGCCGCCATCGTCAAGCTCGATAACGGCCGCGCGGGCATTGCGCCAGATAACGTTCGTCTCCATGGGTCTCTCCCTCAAATGTAATCAGAAGTTCATACTACTCGTTTTTAAAAAAGGGCCGTACCCGCCGGTGGATCTCCGGTGGCACGGCCCTGTGGTTTGGACGATGCGCCTGCCCTACTCGGCGGGAATTACGCTGCCGTCCTGGAAGCCAACATTGTTGTGGGCGAAGCAGTCCTCGTACTTAAAGCCGGAGAGCTCCTCGCAAAGCGCCTTGACCTCGGGCTTGACGTCGGCCATCTTGCCACCCTCCTTGACACGGTGGATCTCGTCGCAAAGGATGTCGCACTGCTCCTTGTCAATCTTGATGCCGCGGGCAAGGACGGCCGCGAGCAGGAAGAAGCCGGCGCAGCCGATGAGCATGTAGCCGCAGATGTACAGAGGCACGGTGGCGGGCTGGGTCACGGCATCGCTGTTGCCGGCGGTCTGAATGAAGCCGGAGGCAGCAAGGACGATAGCCCATACGTTGACGGCAACAGCCTGGGCGATCTGCTGGCAGAGCTGCTGTGCGGAGCTGTAGATGCCCTCGCGACGACGCAGGGTGATGAGCTCATCGACATCGGGGATGTAGTTGAGCAGAACATCGGGCAGATACTGGAAGCCAACGTAGAAGAACTTCCAGATGGCGAAGATGATGGGGTAGGCGATCATGGCGATGGCGACCGTGGAGGTGCCGTTGATCTGACCAAAGGCGAAGTAGTTGTAGGCGACGATGCACGCGGCGCAGCCGACATTGGCCAGGTACCAAGACTTGTGGAAGCCCTTCTTGGCCATGAGGGCAACCCAGATAGCGGTGCAGACGATAGCGACGACCTTGCCGGGCATCTCCATCACGGACTCATAGGACTTAGGAATCTGCAGGCAGTAGACGATAAAGAAGGACAGGCAGGCAGACCAGCAGGCAGCAGCGAGCTTGGTGGAGACCTGTGCATACAGGACCTTGCGGAAGGACTTGTTGCGGAAGGTGGAGACAACGTCGATGAAGAACTTCTTGATACCCTCGCCGACGCTCTCGATCTTCTCCTGAGCGACCTCCTCGGGGGTGTGCTCCCACGTGGACAGGTACACGCAGAGCAGCGAGATTGCCATGACCGAAGCGTTGATCGTAGCGATGATGAAATAGCTGAACGGGTTGGTCTCGCCAAAGGTGCCAAAGCCAAAGCCGACGAGCGCTGCCATCAGGAAGCCGGCGGCGTTACCAAAGAGGTGCTTATAGCCAGTGAGGTACGTACGCTCCTTGAAGTCGTCGGTCATCTCGATGGTGAGCGGCGACAGGTTAGCGGTGCAGAACGTGTACGCGACGTTGTAGATCAGGTACAGCACAAAGTAGTACGGGAAGCCAAACGGCGTAGCCACAAAGATGAGCGGCTCGGCGATCATCATCGGGATAGCCAGCAAGATCCAGAAACGGCGACGACCAAAGATGCGGCCGATCTTGGTGGCATAGAAGTTATCGGCCACAAAACCCATCAGCGGGCAAAGAATGGCGTTGAGATAGATGGCGAACGAGCTGATGAGCGCCGCCTCGCCTGCGGACAGGCCGCACTCCGTTGACAGGAACAGCACCATATAGCTGTGCGTAAAGCTCAGGGCACCGGAGTTGAGCATGCCGCCCATACCAAAGCCCAAGCGCGTCCAGAATGTGATCTTGCGCTTTTTACCGATCTTGTTAGTCATCGAGCTCCCTCTCTTTTCTCGATTGTCTTTGAACAAGACATTGGAGTCCACACCGACGTCTGTCTGCGTGGCGTTCAGGGTGAACGTTTAGCTAGATTATGCGTGATTCTTTACGCGAGGTGAACGTTCACTTGCATATTATCCCCGAACGGTCGATTTTTACCGCCGAACGGACACATTTGAGGCCCATGGCCCTATTTTTTGCTGGTAAAGGTGTCATATTGGACAAATAGAAGAAAGGTGAACGTTTATTGTGATTTCCTTTTCATGCACACCGTAAGCAAAACGGTCCCGCCGGGACTACTCCCGGCGGGACCGTTATATAGGAACTATGCTCGGATGCGCTTGCCCCTACAGGCAGACGCCGTCCTTCCAGATGCTGATCTCGTGGCAGCCGCGACGCTCGGCACTCGTGAGCTTGCCGCTCGCCGTATCCAGCACCAGCTGATACAGGTCACCGGCAGCCTCGTCGAGCGTATGCTCGCCCGTAGCCACCACACCGGCGTTAAAGTCCATCCAGTTGGCCTTGTGGTCGCACAGGCGCTGGTTGGTGAATACCTTGAGGGTGGGCGCCGGCGCGCCAAACGGCGTACCACGGCCAGTGGAGAACAGGATCACATGGCAACCGGCAGCGGTGAGCGCCGTGGTCGACACCATATCGTTGCCCGGGCCGCACAGCATATTCAAGCCATGCTTGGTGGCCTGGCCGGCGTACGGCAGCACGTCGACGATGGGCGCGGAGCCGCCCTTTTGCACGCAGCCGCAGCTCTTGTCCTCGAGCGTGGTGATTCCACCGTCCTTGTTGCCGGGGCTCGGGTTTTCGTAGACGACCTCACCGTGGCTGATGAAGTAGTCCTTAAAGCCGTTGAGCATGTCGGAGGCGGCGTTAAAGACCTGCTCGTTCTCGCAGCGGTCGAGCAGGATGCTCTCGGCACCGAACATCTCGGGCACCTCGGTCAGCACCGACGTGCCGCCCCGCGCGACGACCATATCGCTCACGCGACCGATCGTGGGGTTGGCGGTAATGCCCGAAAGGCCGTCGGAGCCGCCGCACTTAAGGCCAATGACCAGCTCGGAAGCCGGAATGGGCTCGCGTTTAGCCTGCTTGGCAAGGTTGGCCAGCTCGGCAAGGATCTTGTGGCCCTCGACCTGCTCATCGGCAACGTCTTGGCAGGTGAGGAAACGGACGCGTTCGTGATCGAAGTCACCGAGCTCGTCAAGCACCTGCTGGTGCGTGCAGTTTTCGCAACCGAGCGACAGGAACAGCACGCCCGCCGCATTGGGGTGACGCGAGAGCGCTACCAGCAGACGACGCGTCTGGGCGTGGTCGGCACCGGTCTGCGAGCAGCCGAAAGGATGCGGGAAGTAATAGACGCCCTCGAGCGAGCCCTCGACCAGATCCTGAGCCTGCTCGCACATGGCACGTGCAACCTCGTTGACGCAGCCGACCGTGGGGATGATCCACAGCTCGTTGCGCGTGGCGGCACGGCCGTCGGCGCGGCGGAAGCCCATAAAAGTCTCGGGCTCAACGGGATCCACGACCGGATGCGTGGGGTTGTAGGTGTACTCGACCTCACCCGAAAGGTTGGTCTTCACATTGTGCGTGTGGAGCCACTGACCGGGCTGGATATCGCCCGTCACGTGTCCGATGGGCAGGCCGTACTTGATGACGTCCTCCCCCGCGGCAATCGCGCGCACGGCCATCTTGTGGCCCTGCGGGATATCCTCCACGGCCACGACCTCGCCCACGCCGGGGACCGCGACGGCGGTACCCTTGGCGAGCGGCGACAGCGCAACGATCACGTTGTCGGCCGGATTGATCTGGATAGTGTTCATTACAAAGAGTCCTAACCCTACAGGTTGAGCAAAAATCGAACGGCGCCCACCGGTTGGCCGGCGGGCGCACAAAAGGATTTAGGCCTGGGCGTTGGCGAATGCCTGCTTGACGCCCTCGGCGCGAACGACGGCGAGCGCGTTGACGACAAACTCCTCAAGGCCGGCAATCTGAGTCAGGTCCTCGCCCCACATCTGCTCGTTGGTGAGCACGTCGTGCACGAGCTCAGCATCGTCGACGCCGGCGTGGGCGGCGTAGAAATCGAGCACGAAGGCGTCGTCCTGAGCGGTGTACTCGGCGCCGTCGGCGCGACGCAGGTGCAGGCCGTCGCCCTCGCGGGCAACGAGCTCCTGCGTGTAGAACGCGATGAGCGTGGCCAGGCTCGTGGACAGGCACTTGGGCAGGTTGCCGGTCTCGGCAACGTAGTCCTTGAGCGTGGGCAGGTCACGGGCGCGCCACTTGGCAGTGGAGTTGAGGCAGATGGAGAGCAGCGCGTGGTCGATAAACGGATTATCGAAGCGGTTCTCGACGGCGGCGGCAAACGCCTTGCAGTCCTCGACATCCAGGTCGGCGGCAAGCGTCGGGATGACCTCGTCGTAGAGCATGGTGTTCATAAAGCCGCGGATGGTCTCGTCGTGCATGCAGTCGCGCACGATGTCAAAGCCGGCAACCCAAGAGCCCGGAACAAAGGCAGTGTGGGCGCCGTTGAGGATGCGGACCTTGCGCTTCTTGTACGGGGTGACATCGGGAGTCACAAAGACGCCCGGCAGGCCGGCCTTCACGAAAGGCAGACGCTCCTTGAGCGACTCATCACCCTGGATGCCCCACATCTGGAAGGGCTCGCGCACGGCCAGGAAGGGATCCTCGTAGCCCAGACGCTCGGCAACCGCAGCGGCCTCCTTGGGGTCGCGGATGCGGCCGGGGACGATGGTGTCGACGAGCGTGGTGCAGATGGTGCAGTCGTTGGCCATCCACTGCGAGAACTCGTCCTCCCAGCCCCAGTCGCTCACGTACTGGTTCATGATGCGCAGCAGCTCCTCGCCGTTGTGGTCGACGAGCTCGCAGGCGAGCACGATGACGCCCGGCTTGCCGGCAGCCCAGCGGGTGTGGAGGACCTGGACCAGCTTAGCGGGGAAGCTCGCGGGCGGCATGTCGTCGGCCTTGCAGGACGGGTCGTAGGCGATGCCGGCCTCGGTGGTGTTGGAGACGATGATCTCCAGGTCATCGGAGACGGCGACCTCCATGACGGCGCGGTAGTCGTCCTCGCGGTACGGGTTGAGGCAGCGGCTGCAAGCGCTGATCACGCGGGACTCATCAACCGTGTTGCCGTTCTCCTTGCCGCGCACCAGCACGGTGTACAGGTCGTCCTGGGCATTGATGCCGTCGGCAAAGCCAAAGGCACCGCTGATGGGCTGCACCATGACGACTTTGCCGTTCCAGCCGGTAGCCTCGTTGCCCATGTCAAAGAAGCGGTCCACGAAAGCGCGCAGGAAGTTGCCCTCGCCAAACTGCAGGACCTTCTCGGGGGGGTCCTTAGGCAGCACGTAGCCCTCGTAGCCGATCTTCTCGAGCGTCTCGTAGCTGATGTTCTCCATCTATGTTTCTCCTTAGGCGTTTGTTAGCGTGCAAGCAAAACGGGGGCGCCGCGTGTGGCAACGACGCTCCCGGGTTCTATGTGATTCGGTGCGAACTTAGGCCTCGACGGTGTCCAGGTCAAAACCAAAGTAGCGGACGGAGTTGTTGTAGCTGATGTCGCGCACGATGGTGCCCAGCAGCTCCATGTCGGCCGGATACTTGCCCTGCTCGACCCACTCGCCGATCACGCTGCACAGCACGCGGCGGAAGTACTCGTGGCGCGGATAGGACAGGAAGGAACGGGAGTCGGTGAGCATGCCGACAAAGTTGCCCAGAACGCCCTCGTTGGCAAGGGCCGTGAGCTGCTCGCGCATGCCGACCTCGTTGTCGTTGAACCACCAAGCGGAACCGTTCTGGATCTTGCCAGCGGTCGGGGCCTCCTGGAAGCAACCCATGACGGTATCGATCATGGTGTTGTCGATGGGGTTCAGGCTGTACAGGATGGTCTTGGGCAGGCCGCAGGTCTCCTGGATGGAGTTGAGGAAATCGGCGAGCTGGTCAGACGGCGTGTAGTTGGAGATGCAGTCGTAACCGGTGTCGGGGCCGAGCTTGGCGAACATGGCGCGGTTGTTGTCGCGCTTGCAGCCAAAGTGCAGCTGCATGGCCCAGCCCAGGCGGACATACTCGCCGGCGACAAACTGCATAAAGGCGGTCTTGTACTTGAGGACCTCTTCCTCGGTGAGCGGCTCGGCGGCCAGGCCCTTGGCAAAGATAGCCTCGATCTCCTCGGCGGTAGCCGGGACATACATGACGTAGTCGAGCGCGTGGTCGGAGGCGCGGCAGCCCAGCTCGTGAGCAACGTCGTAGCGCTTGGAGATGGCAGCCTTCATACCCTCGAAGTCGTTGACCTTAACGCCGGCGACCTCGGAGAGGTGCTTGCAGTAGTCAGCGAACTCCTGGCCGCGCTCGATGCGCAGGGCGGCGTCGGGACGCATGGCAGGAACGACCTGGACATCGAAGCTTTCGTCAGCGGCAATCTTCTTGTGCCACTCAAAACTGTCGGCGGGGTCGTCGGTGGTGCAGATCATGCGGACGTTGGACTGCTTGATCAGGTTGCGGCAGGTAAAGCTGGCCTCGGCGAGCTTGGCGTTGGCAAGGTCCCAGACCTCCTGGGCGGTCTTGCCGTTGAGGACACCCTCATAGCCAAAGTAGCGCTTGAGCTCCAGGTGGCTCCACTCAAAGACGGGGTTGCCCACGCAACGACCCAGGGTCTCGGCCCATTTCTGGAACTTCTCGCGAGCAGGGGCATCGCCGGTGATGAAGCGCTCGTCGACGCCGTTGGCGCGCATCAGGCGCCACTTGTAATGGTCGCCGCCCAGCCAAACCTCGGTGATGTTCTCAAAACGCTTGTCGTCCCAGATCTCCTTGGGAGAGATATGGCAGTGGTAGTCGACGATGGGCATGCCCTCGGCAAAGTTGTGGAACAGCTCCTCGCCGGTCTTGGTGCTCAGCAAAAAGTCCTGATCGTCCATGAAGTTTTTCATCAAACAACCCCTCTGTTGGCGGAGCGGGCGCACCGCGCGCCCGTTATCCTCTAGGTGAACGTTCACTATAGTAGTGCAAAATGGAGCGTTAGGTGAACGTTCACCTAACCATCATGGGGTGAACGGTAGATTTTGGGCGCTTAACGGTTGTCACAAGGATCGCGCTGCACATATTGCGGCCCGCAGAGCCACCTTGCCACAAGCTTGTAGTGCCATCCGTCGGGGTGGGTCCCTACTCGGCGTGCATTTTTTGGAGTATTCTGCAGCGCAGAGTCCCAAATACAGTCCGAAGCACCCCATTTGCCCCAGGCGCCACACTTGATTGGCACAAATAAGGGCCTTTGATGGCAAAATCCGCCACCAAAGGCCCTCAAAACAGTCGTTATGCCCCTCTGCGGGACTCAACGTTGCTGAATACTCTCAAAAATGCACGTCGCTAGCGGGGGGAGACCCGCCCAGATCGGCTAGATGCCTGCAAGCTTGCAGTAACGATCGACGTTGCTGGCAAATACCATCTCCACGGCACCCTTTTGCACGGGATCCGCAGGCGCTTTACCCCACAGCAGGTAATCGCCCAGCGTCTTGGCACCGCGGTAGGCCAAACCCACCGGGTCCTTGTAGACGATATTGGTAAAGATACCGCGACACAGGGCAAGCGCGCTCTCGGGGAACAGGTCGTTACCGATCACCATGACCTCGCCCGCCTTGCCGGCCGAAACGAGCGCATCCGCCACCAGCTCGGAGCCCACGGCGAACACGCTGCAGATCAGCTCGGGGGCATCCGGGCCATTGAGACGGTCCATAAGCTCGCGCTCGAGCTGCTTGACCTGGGCGTGCGCACCGGTAAGGTCTTCGACCTGCCAGGGAATATTGTGTTCGCGCAGGTACGTATGGAAGGCGCGGGCGGTCAGGTAGTGCGAATCGGTATAGGGATCGCCCGCCAAGAGCAGCACGCGGGCATCGGCGCCGGCGGCATGCACTAGGTTGGCAGCCTGCTCGGCCATCAGGCTGCCCGCCGTGGAATAATCGGCCAAGCTGGCGCCCAAGCGGTCGAGATGCGGACGGTCGCCATCGACGAGCTCAATTGCCACGCCGGCCTCGGCAATCTGCTCCAGCAGATGGGTCGCGCGATCGTCGCCCGGAACGTAGGCAAGCAGGCCGTCGATCTTCTCGCCTACCTGCAGGCGCTCATCGATTTGCTCGAGCGCATCGGCATAGCCGCCCACGCCAAACTCAACGCGCTCGACGCTAATGCCCTGGTCGATGACCTCCTGCTCAAAGCGATTGCAGCCTTCCCACAGGTAACGATAGAAGTAAGCGCCCTCGCGCGATGCGCACGGCAGGCAAAACACCAAGTTGATGTCCTTACGACGCAGGCTCGAGGCACTCGTGTTGCGGTGATAGCCCATCTCCTCGGCCTTGGAATTTACCTTAGCGCGCACGGACTCGCTCACGCCGGCCTTGCCCGTCAGGGCTTTGTGCACGGTATTGATGGAAACGCCAAGCTCGGCGGCTATGTCCTTCATGGTTACGCGAGCGCTCATAGAGTTACTCCGGTATTGATAAGTTGCTTATAGACAATACGGTTAACGATACCCCAAAATCACCCGTTTACTCCCCGTACCTACCCCCAAATGCGAAAAACGCCCCGTGAACGGATGCTCACGGGGCGTTTGAGACTGGGTTTGTTACTGAATGCCGCGACCCAGGTCCTCGGCAATCTTATCCACGCCTTTGAGCGCGGCGCAGGTCTTTTTGTTGGAGCAATGCCCCGTGCAAACGCCACCTTGGGCACAGTCGGCGCAAGTGCCCTTGCGGTAGATGCGCACGCACACAGCGACAAACGCAACGCCGATCACAGCCAGAACGACAATATCGATAGGTGCCATAGCAAGCCTCCTCTAGTTAACCACCACTTACTTTACACCATCCCCCACCTGCCAAAAAGGGACAGGTTTATTTTGGTCGGTTTTATCTGCGGAAACGCCACATCTCCCCAGTCGCAACATAAATTGGTGCAAAGTAACCTGTCCCCCTTGCACCAAAAAGCCCGGGTATCGCGGGGATACCCGGGCTCGTGGAAAGGGGCTCGTCCTTAGTTGGACTTAGGCGGAAACAGCGGCGGAGGCGGTGTTGGTCTCGTCCTCATCGGTCCAAACATGCTTGGGCATGGGACGGAAGATCTGGAAGAGCATCGCAACCAGCAGCACGATGGCGACAACCGTCCAGATACCAAACTGACCCAGAACAAACAGGTTGTAGAACTGGTTGATGAACAGGCCAATCACCCAAGCGAAGGCGCACTCGTAGCCGATAGCGATCGCGGTCCACTTGCCGGAGTCCATCTGGTTGCGGATGGTGCCCATAGCGGCAAAGCATGGAGCGCACAACAAGTTGAAGGCGCCAAAGGCCACGCAGGCACCCATGGTCGGGAACATGCCGGCGAACGCGGTCCACAGGCTCGGGTCGGTCTCGCCAGCGTCGGCGACGGACAGCAGCGAGCCGGCGGTAGCGACGACATTCTCCTTGGCAACAAGGCCCGAGACGGTCAGCGCGGTGGCCTGCCAGGTGCTAAAGCCGAGCGGCGCAAAGATCCAGGCGACAAGGTTGCCGAGCATAGCGAGCACGGAGTAGTCCATGAACTCCTCGGGAATACCGTCCATAGCAGGCAGGAAGCCGAAGGCGCCGTTGTAGCTGCCAAAGTTGGACAGGAACCACACCACGACGGTGGAGGCGAAGATGACCGTGCCGGCCTTCTTGATAAAGGCCCAGCAGCGCTCCCACACGTGCAGCGCCCAGGAACGGATCGCCGGGAAGTGGTAGGCGGGAAGCTCCATGACAAACGGGGTCGGACGGCCGGCGAAGAGCTTGGTCTTCTTGAGCATCAGGCCCGAAGCGATGACGGCAAAGACGCCCAGGAAGTAGAACAGCGGGCTGATCCAAGCGGCAGTGGTGGAAGAGTCGCCGATGATGGAACCCATGAGCAGGGCAATGATCGGCAGCTTGGCGCCGCAGGGGATGAACGTGGTGGTCATGACCGTCATGCGGCGGTCCTTCTCGTTCTCGATGGTCTTGGTGGCCATGACGCCGGGGACGCCGCAGCCCGAGGACACGAGCATGGGGATGAACGACTTACCGGACAGGCCAAAGCGGCGGAACACGCGGTCCATGATGAAGGCGACGCGGGCCATGTAGCCGCAGTCCTCCAGGAAGGACAGCATCACGAACAGCAGGAACATCTGCGGCACAAAGCCGAAGATGGCGCCCAGGCCGCCAACGATACCGTCGCAGACCAGCGAATCGACCAGGCCACCGTCCTCGGTGCCACCCGCCACGAGGGCATCGTGCACCATGGTGGTGATACCCGGGACATAGGGGCCGTACTGTGCCGGGTCGACCGAGTCGGCGTCGTCACCCGCGGCCTCGACAGCCGCGTCGTAAGCGTCGCGGCCCTGACCGAGCACGTACCAGCCGTCGGTGCCGAAGAGCTGGTCGTTGGTGAAGTCCGTCACCGTGCCACCCAAGGTGGAAACGGCGATGTAGTACACGCAGAACATGATGACGACAAAAATCGGCAGGCCCAGGATACGGTTGGGAACCACGCGGTCGATCTTCTCGGAGGTGCTCATCTTTGCCGGAGCCTTGGTGAGGCACTCGTCAATGATGTGGGCAATCACGCCGTAACGCTCGCCGGTGATGATGGACTCGGCGTCGTCGTCGCAGTCCTGCTCGCACTGGGCGACCAGCTGCTCCACGCGAGCGGCCTTCTCCTTGGTGAGGTTGATGAGCTTGCAGGCGTCCGCGTCGCGCTCAAACAGCTTGACAGCGTAGTAGCGGCGCTTGTTGGCGGGAACGCTCGCCGGCAGATTGTTCTCGATGTGGCCTAGAACGTCCTCGATGGAGGAATCGAACTTGTGCTCCGGCACCTGGCCCTTGGAAGCAGCAGACTTCTTAACCTGCTCGAAGAGCTCCTTGATGCCCTTGTTCTTAAGGGCCGAGATCATCATGACCGGGCAGCCGAGCTTCTTGGAGAGCTTGTCCGTGTCGATCTTGTCGCCGTTCTTCTCGACTAAGTCGGCCATGTTGAGGGCGACGACTACGGGCAGGCCGGTCTCGATAACCTGAAGCGCTAGGTACAGGTTGCGCTCGAGGTTGGTGGCGTCGACAACCTGGACGACGACATCGGGCTCGCCGCTCATGAGGTAATCGCGCGAGCATTGCTCCTCGGGGCTGTAGGGGGAAAGCGAGTAGATGCCAGGGAGGTCCGTGATGGTAACGTTCTTGTCGCTTAGGAGCTTGGCTTCCTTTTTCTCAACCGTGACGCCGGGCCAGTTGCCAACGTAGCCGTTGGCGCCGGTGATCAGGTTGAAAAGCGTGGTCTTGCCGCAGTTGGGGTTACCCGCCAGCGCGACATGGATCTGAGAATCCGCCATTCAATCCTTCTTCCTTGTGTGCCCGCGCTGCTTTCTCCGCACGGGCTGGATAATGTGCTTCAAAAATGCTGCATTAAGTTAAAAATACCTAACTTTATCTGCAGAAACATACGCCGCGAGTCCTTACTGAACCTCGACGACGGCCGCCTCCTCCTTGCGGATGGAAAGCTCGTAGCCGCGCACGTTGATCTCGACCGGATCACCGAGCGGCGCAACCTTCACGACCTTGAACGAAGTGCCCTTGATGAGCCCCAGGTCCATAAGGTGGCGGCGAAGCGCACCCTCACCGTGAAGCTTGACGATGGTGGAGCTCTCGCCCACCTTAACGTCACCCAACGTCTTCATCCTCTTGTCCCCCTTTCGGTTTTTATGAAATGCTGCAGACTAACCGACGGTCATGATGTGCATGGCAACCTTGGAATCGATGCCAAAGCGTGCGCCCAGCACCGTGACGATGATATTGGCGCCACTCGAGCTCACCACGTGGATTTCGTTGCCCTCGACAAAGCCGAGGTCCTTGAGGTGGTGCTTCATGTCCTCATTGCCCTTTACACGAGACACGCGCACGGTTTCGCCCGCTTTTACCATCGAAAGCGGCATGGCCGGCATCTGCGGTCCGCAAGACATGAGTTGCTCCTAACGTCAGTTCGTCCTCAACATCGACGCGTAAAAAGTTAACCACGTCTATGTTCGCTATAGTAAACTAGCACGTGGTTAACTTTTTGGAAAGGGTCCCCATTCAGATTTCGAAAAAGTTTCCTATACGAAACAAAAAGGCGCGGCAAAGGACCATCCTTTACCGCGCCCTATCATGCTTAGAGCGAGAGATTTCTGATCGATGTGACACAGGAGGCCTCATCCACGCCCGAAACGCGGAACACGATGTCCTCGCCACATTCGCCACAAAGTGCCATGAGCCCTATAACGTCGCGGCCATCGACATGACGATTGCCAATCGAAACCGACACGTCACTACGATGCTTGGCGATAATGTCATAAAGCAGCGCAACCGGGCGGGCATGCAATCCCAACGGATCTTTAATCGTCTTTGTAAACTCGACCATGTCCCCTCCCACGACATCGCACATTCGGCCGGCAAAACCCAGCCACGTGGTAGTTATTGTAGCGTTAGATGCTTGTCGAGAGCTCCTCTGAACACCTCGTGGGCAAAAAGTGGCAAATATGAGTACTGTCACCAATTTAGTAGCAGCAAAATCGAGAGCAAATTGCCTACTTTGAGCGATTCGAAGAGGTTGAAAGCCGTCAAACGCCCTTTAAAGGGGGTTAGATAAATTGATTATGAGCCCATTTTCGCTCAGAACAGGCCAAAAAATATGACACCTCTTTTGCAACAGTACTCATATTTGGCATTTTTTGAACACGGGGTCCAAAACCATGCCCCAAAACACAAAAGAAGGGGCCTCGTAAGGCCCCTCCTTAGGAAAGGGAATCGATTTATTCCACAGCCGTAGATTAATCCTAGCCGCTACTCCATCATGTCGAGGACGGAGGGGCGAAGCTCGTTCTCGGCGGCCTCGGGATCGGTCTCGCGCAGGCGGTTAATGTAGCGGTTGTACCACATCACGGCAAGGCCCAGGAAGACAACCACGCCGCCAACGTTGTAGACCAGCGTCAGCCACAGAGGCTGATCGAGCGGAATGGTGCCGCAGATAAGCACGAAGCAGAAGACCACAAGCAGGAATGCAGCAATGACCAGGCCAAAGGTACGCGAACCCATGCGGAAGCCACGGGGAGCAGCGTCGAAGTTCTTACGCAGCATAAAGTAGGCAAGCAGGATCAGCAGCGGCGGGAGCAGAGCGGTGGCAGCCGTCATGTTGGTGACAATCATGAGCAGGTCGTCGAGGTTACCAGAGCCCAGGGCCGGGATGATCAGGATGGGGACGACGATGGCGAACTGCAACCAAGCGGCGCGGGCGGGAATGCCATGCTCGTTGAGCTCGACGATCTTGCTACCAAAGACGCCCTTGGGGATCTCGGTGAAGAAAACCTTGATGGGAGCGGAGGTCCACATCATGAGGGAGCCCAGCGTGGCGGCGAGAAGGATCAAGCCGATGGCGCGCGTAGACACTTCCATGGGAATGCCAAAGTGGGCAAAGACAGCGCCGAATACGTCGAAGATACCGGTGGAGATGGCAACGCCGCCCTCGGGGATGAACAGGTTAACCAGCAGCGAAGCGCCTGCATACAGAAGGCCGATGGTCAGGCCGGCGATAACGACGGTGCGCACGAAGGCCTTGACGCCACCCTTAAGGTCGTTAAGGAACACGCCGACAGACTCAGCGCCGCCAACGCCCTGGATGATCCAGGCAAGCGTACCGAAGAAGCCCCACGCAGTTGCGAAGTTGCTCATGTCGGGAGCCATGTTAGCGGGAGTAGGAGCCGTAGCGAACTCAACGCCGCCAAAGGCAGCAGCCAGGGACAGCAGGATGAACACGGCGGTCAGGCCGAGAGCCGCGGTCGAACCGAAGGAGGAAATGGAGCCGATCCACTTAGCGCCCTTGGTCGAAACCCACGTGGCGATAGCAAAGACGACGATCTCGATAATGGTGATCCACAGCTGCGAAAGCTCGGCGTTGGCACCAAAGAACACGTAGCTCGCGTAGATGATGACATTAGGCAGGACGGACGCAAAGAAGAACAGGTTAACGAACCAGTAGCTAAATGCCGTCAGGAACGCCCAGCGACCACCCATCGAGGTCTTAACCCATGCGTACACGCCCGACTCGGAGTCCTTGTTGAGGCCGACGAACTCGGCGGTAACCAGGGTATAGGGGACAAAGTACAAAAGCGTGGCGAAGAAGAACGACGGCGCAGCTGCCAAGCCGATGGCCGCGTTGTTGTTGATGATGTTCTTGATACCGAACACGGCGGCGACCGTCATGCCCAGCAGAGCGAACGAACCGATCGTTCCTCGTTTTTCAGAGCTCATAAGCCCTCCCAATCATCTATTAAATGTCATCCAAAACCGTCCGAGCTGCAAGTGCAATCGCGGACGGCGCACCTGCTAAGGGGAATGGGGAAAAGGGAGTCAACAAAGCCATCCCCCTTAACGGCGCGAAGCAAACGTCCAAACGGACGAATACTACTTGTTGGGGAAGGAATAACCTTCGACCGTCACGTGCAGTACCACGACGCGGGGATCCGAAGCCTCGGCGATAACACGGTAAGCCTCGTCGATCTCGACGACGGCAACGCCGCCGGCGGGAATCGTCACGGTCTCCCCCGCCCCCTCAAAGCGCTCGCGATCATCGATATCGCTGTAAGCGCGGGTGCAGGTGAGGCCTGCCTTGGGGGCAACCTCGACGGTCAGGTCGCCGTCGAGCGGAGCGAGCACGGCATGGTAGCGACGGTGACCGACCAGATCGGCGGTTGCGGCCTCGCGGGCATAGACCCACCAGTACACCAACGAGTCGCCGATGGAGTAAGCCACGTCGTGCTGTAGGTCGGCAACGCCATCGAGCGCCTGGCCGGTGCGCATCCACTTCTTGACGGACTTCATCTGAGCGTCGAAATCGGCGCGCGAGTTAAAGACATGCATGGCTTATGCCTCCTTAATGGGTGCCAGCGCCTGAGCCAGATCGGCAGACGTCAGCGGTCGCAGGGACACCTCAAAGCTGAAGCTCTCAAAACGGGTGCGATAGGAATCGAGCACCTCGGAACCCCAAGAGTTCGAGCCAAGGCCGAGCAACTGGTCGTTGATGTTGACCGTGACCGTATCGCCCTTGACAAGGTCGTAGACGTGCTTGGCGTTATCGATGGCCTCGCAGCTATAGGGCCATGCCGAGAACGAGAACGGGTTGGAAGCGGCGTCGCTCGGACGCGTCACGACCAGACCGTCACCGTGGCTAGAGCGCAGGGCAACCCAGCGGGTACCCTCGCGGTTGGCGCAGTCCTGAGGCATAACGTAGGGCGTGAACATATCGTCGACCGTGGTGCGGTAATGACCGACCGGGTTGGCGCGCAGCGAGTCCGGATAGTTCTCGCCCGGGCCGTGGCCATACCACTCGACGGCGCGATCGCAACCGGGGACCTCGAAGGAGATGCCGATGCGCGGGATGATGTCCGAATAGTCACCGTAGGGCTCGCCGGAAACCTTGAGGTCGACGCGACCGCTCGGAAGCACGGTGTAGACGAGCTCGACGCGCATGCCGAACGCGCGGACGGGAGGAGCGATACGCTGGCTCACGGTAACGACGACCGCATTGCCGTCCTGCTTCCAAGAAACCTTGCGGGTAGACGTCTGCATCACATCGATGAAGTTGTCCTTCCACAGGGAGTCATACTCCTGAGCGTGGTTGTCGACGAGCGGATGCCAAAAACCAACCTGGGGACCAGAGGCCATGACGTCGCGGCCGGATGCCTTCCACTCGCTCACGGTACCGTTTACCTTGCTGAAGGTCAGCTCGCCGTTGAGGGAGTGAATGCGAATCTCCTGCTCGGTCTCCTCGACCGTAAGCTCAGGACGAGTGGGAGCCGCAATGGCCGGCGCCGGATGGTTTGCGATGGCAAACTGGCTTGCGCCCAGTTGGAACATCGGCTCGCACCAGACGTGAGCGGCCATGGTGTAGGCGCGCACAGTCAGCAGGGTCTCGCCTACCGCGGCCTCATGAATCACCAGTGGCAGCTGGACGGACTCGCCGGGGGCAACCGCACCGGGCATGAGCGTCTTGCGGCTGACCACGTCGCCGTCCACCAGGGTCTCGGCCGACAGGCAGACATCCTCGAGAGTGGTGAACCAACGCTTGTTGGTGACGGTCAGCTCGCCCGCCTCGGTGTCATAAGCCATGCGAACCGGGCAGATGACCTGGCCATACTCAGTGAGGCCCGGGCTCGGCTGCTGCCAAGGGAACACCATGCCATCGATGCAGAAGTTGCTGTTGTTGGGGTAGTCGCCGTTGTCGCCGCCGTACATGTCGTAGGCAACGCCGTCCTCGGTCACAGCAGCCAAACCGTGGTCGCACCATTCCCAGATAAACTGGCCTTGGATGCAATCCCAGCGATCGAAGACCTCCTGATACTCGGACAGGCCTCCGGGGCCGTTGCCCATGGAGTGACCGTACTCGCAGTTGATGCGCGGCTTGGGGAATGGATGCTCACCAAAGTCGTTCATCTGCGACACGCGGGAGTACATGGTGGAGATAACGTCGACGGTATCGGCGTTGCGATCCTCCTCGTAGTGGACCGGACGACCGTCGAGCTCGTGAGCCTTGGCGTACATCGCGCGGATGTTGCAGCCATAGCCGCTCTCGTTGCCCATCGACCACATAATGATGCAGGCGTGGTTGCGCTCCTGCATCACCAGGCGCTCGATGCGGTCGACGTAGGCCGGCTCCCATGCCGGGTCGTCGGTGACCAGGGCGATATTGCCGATATTCTCGAAGCCATGGCTCTCCATATCGGTCTCGGCGACCAGCATGATGCCATACTCGTCGCACAGCTCGTAAAAGCGCGGGTCGTTGGCGTAGTGGGACGTGCGCACCGCGTTGATGTTGTGCTGCTTCATGAGCTCCAGGTCGCGGCGCATGCGATCGAGGCCCACGGCGCGGCCCTTGTGATCGTCGTGATCGTGGCGGTTGACGCCATGCATCTTAAAGTAAGTGCCGTTGAGGTAGATATGATTGCCCTCGACCGTCACCTCGGCAAGACCCTGGCGATGCGGAACGTACTCGCTGACCTCGTCACCGTCGTAGACCTCAAACGTAAGGTCATAGAGGAAGGGGGCCTCGGGGTTCCAGAAGTGGGCATCAGCAACGCTGCACTCGGCATGGCCGTCGACGCACTCGCCCGTAGCCACCACGTTCTCGCCATCGCTGAGCGTATACACAACGCGGGTAGCTCCCTCGGCCACCGTATCGAGCGTGATTAGAGCGGCATCGCCCTCGCGGTGCGTGCGGAACCTAAAGTCGACCAGGTGCGCGGCGGGACGCTGCATAAGGTACACATCGCGGAAGATGCCCGAGGCCCACCACATATCCTGATCCTCGATATAGCTGCCATCGCTGTACTGCAGGACCTTGACCGCAAACAGGTTGTCGCCCTCGACGAGCGCGTCGGTCACGTCGAACTCGGCAGACAGACGCGAACCCTTGGTCATGCCGATAAACTGGCCGTTGACGTACAGCTCGCCATAGCTCTCGATGCCGTCAAAGCGAATGATCTCGCGAGCGCCGGCAGGAACGGCGGGAAGGTTGACGATGCGCTGGTAGACGCCCGTGGGGTCGTCGGAGGGAACGAACGGCTGGTCCACCGGGAACGGGAAACCCTCGTCGGTGTAGGCAAGGTTGCCATAGCCGTCCACCTGCCACAGGTGCGGAACCTCCACGTGATCCCACTCGGGCTTGTACGTGGAGAGTTCCTCGTTGGAGACGGCAGCGGGGCCCTCAAAGAGGCGGAACTGCCACGAGCCGGACAGCTGGACAAACCCGCGCGACAGCTCACGGCCGTACGTTGCAGCGAGATCGGCGGTCTCGTAGCCCATAAAGTACGCATGGGGTGCCAGGCGGTTCCTGTGGGTGAGCGCTTGGTTTTCCCAATCGTTAATGGTGTCCATGGTGATGCTCCTTCGTCATCGTAGTGATTCTTGTGCAACCGGTTGTCCTTATCTTACGGGCGATGCAAAATACTGTGCAACCGGTTGTCCGCTGAACGGTCGATTTGGTCGGGTTAACGGTGCAACCGGTTGTACAACCGCGACACTTATGTCACCCTGAGTATCGAAACTCAGCGCAAGACATCGTTCTTAAGCTCGTAGGCAACCGCCACGCCCGCTGACATCTCACCCATACGAGACGTATTCGATTGCGGCTTGGTTGCAAAACGACACCGGTCACCGGATATCATGAACGCTGTTCAGGCGCACTATAGTAAGCTGTATCCGCACCAGCCCGTATCAGCGACAACATCGACCGCATTCTCCAGGAGACGCCATGACCCAACCAGTTCGCACCGCACCTACGCTTGCCGAGGTTGCCGCAGCTGCCGGCGTGTCGCGCTCCACGGCATCGCGCGCTCTCAACGATTCGCCCCGCATTAGCGAGGAAACCAAAAAGCGCGTCCGCGCGGCGGCCAAGGAAGTCAATTTTGTCCCCAACGCTCGTGGCCGAGCGCTCGCTGTCGGGCGCACGGAAATCATCGCCGTGCTCGTGACCGAGCCCCTGAGTGAACTCTTCAGCGACCCCACCTATAGCGAGTTTTTGAGCGGCATTACCGAGGAACTGTCGGAGTCGTCCTATCTGCCCGTTATCTTGCAGGCGTCTTCTACGCATGAGCGCAACCGCGCACGCGAGCACTTTGAGCGCCGCTCGTTCGACGCCGTGATCGACGTCTCCCCCTACAAGGGCAGCGAGCTGCTCGAGGTACTGTGCGAGCTGGGCGTACCCACCGTGTTGTGCGGCCAGCTCGAGGGCCACCCCTATCGCGATGTGTTCTCGACGGTCTACTCTGACGACGAAGAGGGCGGACGCTTTGCAGCGCTCGCTATGAAGGAGCGAGGGCGCAAAGATATCGTCGCCGTGTTGGGACCGCAAGACAACCCCGCCGTTGTCGACCGCCTGCGCGGCTACCGCGCCGTCTTGGGCGAAGACCTCCCAGACGCAAACGTTATCTATACCGGCTGGAACAACGGAGACGGCTATCAGGCCATGCACCAGATCCTCGCGCGCGAGATTGCTTTCGATGGCGTGCTCTGCGGATCGGACCGTATCGCGGCTGGCGTCATCACCGCACTCAACGAGGCAGGCCTATCCGTTCCGGCGGACATTTCTGTCGTCGGCTTCGACGATCACGAGATTGCGACGCGCTGCGTCCCCGCGCTCACGACCGTCCGCCAGCCCCTGCGCGAAGAAGGCCACATGGCCGCCAACATTGCGCTCGACATGATCAAGGGTGCCAAGCCCACCACCTCCGTGATGCACATGCAGCTGATCCAGAGAGACTCGCTATAAGAAATTGGAGCAGGCTTTCCGCCAGACAGTTGTTACGGAAAGCCTGCCCCGTTTTGAGTGCTCATTCTGGGGCACAGTTTCCGTTAGACAGCTCAACCGGAAACTGTGCCCCATTATTATGCCGAATTCTGGGTCGCGCTTTCCCAGAGGACCCCCTTTGGGAAAGCGCGACC
>CABTZM010000001.1 GCA_902489295.1 uncultured Collinsella sp. | reverse complement strand
CGCCAGCCGCTGCCCTACACCGACATCCGCTGGATCCAGAACGACCCCGATACCATCGACATCCCGGGCCTTTCGCTCACGCGCGATACTCTGCGTGTGGAGGACATGCGCGGCGGCAAGCTGCTGCTGTTCACGAGCCCGTGGAACGTGGATTGGGCAACCGACCACAACCCCGACTTGATCCTGTCGGAGTTTGGCAACGTAACGTTTTAACGCATCGGCGCGGCGGCCTTGCGGGGCTGCCGCGCCCTTTGCTTGCCTGCCGCCGGCGGAGCGGCTATCATACCCACCGTCGCCTCAAGACCGGGGCGACCGAGCAGTTCGGGTCCGATATCCTGCTCGTTAAACCCAAAACCAAAGGAGTACATAATGATCAAGAAGGTCATGGAGGACTACAAAGTCCTGTTGCGGAGCATTCCCGCGGCAACGGTTTCGCTGTTTTTCGTGAGCGTCATCATGATGAACCTACTGGCCAACAAAGAGCTCATCAGCCTGCCGTATCTGGCACTCGATTGCGGCTTTGTGGTGAGCTGGGTCTCGTTTTTGTGCCAGGACATGATCTGCAAGCGCTTTGGCGCCAAGGCATCCATCAAAATCTCTATCCTCGCGCTGCTGGTCAACCTGGCCGTGAGCCTGTGCTTTTGGCTGTGCTCGCTCACGCCCGGCATGTGGGGCGCCTACTACGACACGGGCATGATCGAGGTCAACACCGCCCTCAACGCCACGATCGGCGGCACCTGGTACGTGGTGTTTGGCTCGTCGCTGGCCATGCTTACCTCTGCCGTGGTCAACTCCACGCTCAACCAGTCGCTCGGCCGCATGCTCAAAAAGAATAACTTTGCGAGCTTTGCCTTCCGTTCCTATGTATCCACGGGCATTGGCCAGTTTATCGACAACCTGGTCTTCGCCATTGTGGTGAGCCATACGTTCTTTGGTTGGACCTGGGTGCAGGTGTTTATGTGCTCGCTGACCGGCGCTGTCGCCGAGCTGCTGTGCGAGGTCTTCCTGAGCCCCGTAGGCTACAAGGTCGTGCGCAGCTGGGAGCGCGAGAACGTGGGCGCCGAGTATCTTGAGCGTCACGCAACCGCCTAAGGAGCAAGTATGCGGGTTTTGATCACGGGCGCTTCGGGCGGTATCGGAGCCGCGTGCGTGCAGCGATTTTTGGATGAGGGCCACGAGGTGGTGGGTTTTGATCTGCTACCGGCGGCGGTCGAGCACGAGCGCTACCGCCATTTGATCGTTGATGTCCGCGAGCCTGACTCGTTTCCAGTTGACCTTGAACCCCAGGTAATCGTGAACGTTGCCGGTACGCAGGATTCGGCCGACGACATTGCCGCCAACCTGCGTGGCACCATCAACGTGACTGAGCGCTACGCCTTTGTGGGGGAGGGGCTTGCCGCCAAGCCGGCGCCGGCTATCAAATCCGTGGTCAATGTGGGGTCCGCGAGCGGACATACGGGATCGGAGTTTCCCGCCTATGCCGCCAGCAAGGGCGGCGTTATCGCCTATACCAAGAACCTTGCAAACCGCCTGGCACCGCAGGCCATTGCCAATAGTGTGGACCCGGGCGGCGTTATCACGCCGCTCAACCGTTGCGTGATGGAAGACGAACGCCTGTGGAACCAGATTATGGAGCTCACACCGCTTAAACGCTGGGCCACCGCCCAAGAGATCGCCGAGTGGATCTACTTTGTGGGCGTGACCAACCGGTTTATGACCGGGCAGAGCCTGCTGATCGATGGCGGCGAGGCCGGCCGCACACAATTTATTTGGCCCGAATAGGAAACGCGCCCGATGGAAAGCCGTCGGGCGCGTTTTTGATGTATCGGTTTTTAGCCGAGGCAAGTCCAGTTGACGGGGGTCGAGCCGTGCTGTTCGAGTAGCCGATTGGCAGCGGAGAAGGGGCGCGACCCTATAAAGGCGGGGAGTTCTGCCGTGGCACGGTTGGCCGAAAGCGGCGAGGGGTGCGTAGAGGCCAGGCAGAACTTGCCGGTTGCCTTGCCCGCGCCGATCGCGTCGAGCTTGCCCTCAACCATTTGCTGGGCAAAGCGTCCCCATGCCAAAAAGACGACCGGCTGGGGCAGCTGGCAGCAGCGTTCGATAACGTAGTCGGTGAGTGTGCTCCAGCCCAGCTTGGCGTGCGAATTCGCGGCATGCTCGCGCACGGTGAGCGTGGTGTTAAGGAGCAGGACGCCCTGTTGTGCCCATGGGG
This sequence comes from uncultured Collinsella sp., assembly GCA_902489295.1. Taxonomy (GTDB): domain Bacteria; phylum Actinomycetota; class Coriobacteriia; order Coriobacteriales; family Coriobacteriaceae; genus Collinsella. The sequence continues at coordinate 30,311 of CABTZM010000001.1, read as the reverse complement.
TTAGGTCTCCCGTGGCGGGAATGGGGCAGTCCAGATCGGCTTTGAGTTCCTTATAGATGTTGCGCAGACTCGGCGGCAACTTGGTTTGCGTCGCGGGGACCGAGAACGATAACCCCATGGCCTGGTTGGGTTCGTGATAGGGATCTTGACCCAAAATGACAACCTTGACTTGGTTGGCCGGCGTATAGGCGAGGGCATTGAGGATGTCGTCTTGTGCTGGGTAGATAGTCTGCTCGGCACGCAAAAGGGCGATGCGCTCGAGCAGCTGGTTCGTCGTGTCACGTACCGGCTGCGGCGCATCGCCCAACCAAGTTGTTATGTTGCGGTCGCGAGTTGCGGTGTCCATGGGGCTCCTTTATGGCAGATGCTCTGTTGGCATCTATTGTAAAGGCGCACCGGTTGCCTTTATGCCGCGGCTGCATGAAGAGTGGGGTCTACGAGACGCGCTCGGGCGCTCCTGCCATGTGAGCGTGTCCTTGCGAGCGAAGGCACGGGAGCTCGACGGTTGCCACCATCACGCCGGTGAGGATGAGGGCGGCGCCAAAGAAGGCGATGGGGCTCAGGACCTCGCCGACCAGGAAGAACGAGAAGACGGCGGAGCAGACCGGCTCGAGCGAGAAGGCAAAGCCGGTGGTCTCGGCGGGCACGTGGGGCTGCACGAGCGTCTGGGTGATAAAGCCGTAGGCAGAGCAGATGAGTGCGAGCGCGACGACGACCGCGACCTCGCTCGGCGTGCTGGGAAGCGTAAAGCCGCCAAAGGCAAATGCGGCGATGCCCGAGAACAGGCCGCCAAAGCCCAGCTGCCAAACACCCAAGGCCAGTGGGTCGACTTCTTCGACAAAGCGCTTGGCTACGATAATGTGGCTGGCATAGATAAAGGCTGAGAGCAACATGATGATCGCGCCGGGATTCAGGCTGGTAAAGTCGGCGCCCGAGAGCAGCAGCATACCGCAGGTGACGATGGCGGTGCCGACGAGCAACTTGCGCTCGGGGGCGCGACGCAGCAGGGCGGCGTTGGCAAACGGCACGATCACGACCGTCAGGCTCTGCAAAAAGCCGGCGGTGGAGGCGGAAGTAAGGCTGGAGCCCAAGCACATGCAGGTGAGCTCGGTTGCCATGATGGCGCCGATGATGGCGGCGCGAACCATAAGGTCGCGATTGATGCGGAAAGCGCGCTTGTGGAAGAGCAGCAGGCAGGCCACAAAGGCGATGATGCAGCGCAGCGCAACGATGCTCGTGGCGTTCATGCTGTCCATGCCGATCTTCATGAGGGGGTACGAAAAGCCCCATGCGACGGGAACGGAAAATGAGAGCGCGATTGCTTTTTTGCGATCCATGGGACTCCTTTTGTTACAGAACGGTTTCGCAAAAAGGATTCTGCTCCCAGATGTGGATGTAGTAAAGCGAATGTATCTTCAGTATGATTAAGAAATACTAATGTTGCTAGAAAAAGCGCTGGCAAAACGTTTTACGGCTACATCGATGTGGAGGCACGATGGCATCGCGATATCAGATTGTATGTATGGTGGTCGATTGCGGCAGTCTTAAGGGCGCGGCCGACGAGCTAGGCTATACGCAAAGTGCGGTGAGCCAGGCCGTCAAGGCGCTCGAGCGCGAGCTGGGCACCACGCTTATCGAGCGCGGCAAGCAGGGCGTTTCGCTTACGCGCGACGGCAAGCAGTACCTGCCGTATCTGCGCCAGATTGTAACTGCCGAGGCCGAGCTTGAGGGCAAGCGTCAGGAGTTGCTGGGACTCTCCTCGACTGATATTCGAATCGCGACGTTTACTAACGTGAGCCGCACCGTATTGCCGCGCGTGATTCGCGACTTTGGGGCTCTGCATCCGGGCGTGCACTTTACCCTCAAGCAGGGCGATTACACGCGCAACGCCCAGTGGGTGCACGATGGCGTGGTTGACTTTTGCTTTACGGCGCGCGGATTTACCGCCGGGCTCGAGAAGCGCGTGGTCTATCACGACGAGTTGGTGGCACTGCTGCCGGCCGCGCATCCGCTGGCGGCAAAGGAAAAGGTAACGCTCGCCGATCTGGCGTCCGAGCCGTTTGTGCTGCTGGATGAGGGCGAACAGAGCCTGGTGCTCGATGCATTCGCGGCGCACGGCCTGTCGCCGCACGTGACGAGCGAGGTGACCGACGACTACACCATTATGGCGATGGTGGAGGAGGGCCTAGGCGTGAGCATGCTCTACCGCCGTACCGTCGAGGGCATGCAGGCCGATATTCGCGTGCGTCCCATCGTGCACGCCCCCTCGCGCGACGTGGTGGCAGCCTGGCGCAGCTGGGACACCATGCCTGTCGCCACGAGGCACTTTATCGACTATATGAGCTCGCATATTGTCAATTAATGACTGGCGTGACGTTGAGCGTGGTGATTAGCGGGCTGTCGCTTTGGCTTGTGCTAGACGGTAGGTGCGTGCCGGGTGGCAAAGTAGCACCGCCACGACCATAAAGAATGCTGTGGTGCCCAGGCTGATGGGGTAGACCATCATGATGTTCGCAAAGGTGCGGAAGTGCGGGAACACGCAGAATACCCAATAGAAGCGGATGCCGCAGACGCAGATCATGGTGATAAGGGCGGGCATGAGCGAGATGCCAAAGCCGCGCAGGTAACCGGACATGTTTTCGTAGAACATGCTAAAGGCGTATGCCGGAAAGATCGAGCACACGCGGATATAGCCGATCGAGACGATGTTGGGATCGCTGTTAAAGAGCGCCAGGATCTCGCGCCCCAGACCGACGATGATGACGATGGTGGTGAGCGCGACGATGCCGCCTTCGACCAGGCAGACCTTGAGCGTCTTAGTGCAGCGCCCGATCTGGCGCGCGCCGTGGTTTTGCCCCACAAAGGTGGTGCAAGCTTGGCTAAAGCTGTTGAGTAGGTTGTAGCACACATACTCCAGGCTCATCGCGGCGCTGGATGCCGCCATGACCTCGGTACCCAAGCTGTTGATGGCGGACTGGATGATGATGTTGGCGACGGCAAAGACGGCGCTTTGGATGCCGGCGGGCAGTCCGATCTTGACGATGCGCTTGAGGGCGACGGGGTCGATAGCCAGGTCGCGCGGGGTGACGCGGACGGCGGAGTCGGTCTTGAGCAGGCGGACAAAGAGCGTCCCGGCACTGACGGTGTAGGCGATGGCGGTGGCGATGGCGACGCCCGCGACGCCCCAGTGGAGCACGGGGACAAAGATGAGGTCCAGGCCAATGTTGAGGACGGTGGACACGGCAAGCGCCTGTAGCGGCATACGGGTGATGCCGACGGAACGGAAGATTGCGGCCTCAAAGTTGTAGAGCAAGATCGAGGGCATGCTGAGCAAAAAGACGCGCAGGTAGAGCGATGCGAGCGGCATGGTTTCGGCGGGAACGTTGAGCGCGGCGAGCATGGGCTCGGCAAAGATCTCGCCCAGCGCGATGACGACAAAGCCCACGAGTGCCATAAGAATCGAGGTATGGACGGCTCGTTTGACCATGTTCTGATCGTTGCGGCCGATAGCGTTGGCAATGACCACGTTGGAGCCAAGCGACATGCCAATAAACAGGTTGAGCATAAGACTGGTAAGCGGAACATTGGAGCCGACCGCCGCCATGGCGAGGGTTCCCTGGTCGCCCGAGAAATTACCGATGATGACCGTGGCGATGAGGTTCGACAGCTGCTCCAAGATGCTCGTGGCGGCCACGGGGAAGGCGAACAGGGGAATATTGCGCCACAGCGAGCCGGTGGTCATGTCGATGTGCTTAGATGCGGTGTCTGCCATACGCTCTCAATCTCTAATATGCTCTTTCGTATGCTCTTTCGTGCTTATTCGCGCAGACGATGATACTCCTAATCGACTAGTCATTTAAGAACGTCCCCAATGACTAGGTGGGGAAGGCGTGCGACAATGGTGGGCGTTGTGTTGTTCGCGCTAAGGAGTTGCCATGTTGTTGTGTCCCGTTTGCCATGAGCCGTTGGTGGGCGACGAGCGCGGTGCTGCATGTGCGGGCGGACACCGGTTTGACCGTGCGCGCGAGGGCTATCTGTATCTGCTGCGCTCGTCCAAGAGCGGCGACTCCATGGGCGATCCCAAGTCGCAGGCGCGCAGCCGTCGTGACTTTCTGAACCGCGGATACTATGCGCCGTTGCGCGATGCGATGGTTGAGCTGGTACGCGAGCGGGTGTCTGGGCGTGCGGTGTCTACGGGCACCCCCATGACCTTGCTCGATATTTGCTGCGGCGAGGGCTACTACACCAGCGCCATGGGTGCGGTGCCGGGCGTGGACGCTTACGGGTTCGACTTGGGCAAAGAGATGGTGCGCCTGGCCGCCAAGCGCGGCGATGCGACCTACTTTGTGGCCAATATGAAGGACATCCCCGTGGCCGATGGCGCCTTCGATATGGTGACCGAGCTCTTCGCTCCCTTTAACGAGCGTGAGTTTGCCCGCGTGCTGGCGCCAGAGGGCTCGCTCTATACCGTGGTGCCGGGTGCTCGGCATCTGTTTGGGCTCAAGGAGGTGCTCTACGACACGCCATATCTCAACGACGAGAAACTGCCGAAGACTACCGAGCTCGAGTTGGTCGGGACGCAGCGGGTGTCTGCGAACATTACGCTCCAGACGCAGGCCGACATCGAGGCGGTGTTCCAGATGACGCCGTACTACTACCGCACGCGCCCTGCCGACAAAGAGCGCCTGGCAAATCTGGACACCCTTCAGACCGACATCGACTTCATCATCGCCGAGTACCGCCACTAACCTACCAAAAAGGGACAGGTTTATTTTGGCAGGTGTTATCTGGGCAAACGTAAAGGGCCGACCGCGGATATGCGCGATCGGCCCTTTTAGTTACTTGGCTGCAGAGGCTATGAGAAGTGAGCGCTTACAGGCGGTCCTTGTTCTCGGCCTTGACGGCGTGTGCCTGCTGAACAAAGAACAGGTCGTAGACCACGATGACAAAGGCTCCAATATTGACGGCGCTGCCGCCGAGCGCGGGAAGGGTGAGCACAGCCTGCGCAATCGTGGCGATTGCGGCAACGATGCCGAGCTTAAACGCGCCATCCACCTGCGAAGGCTTGTTGGCGCCCTTGATGCCCGCAACACCTGCGGCAAGGTCGATAACGCCCTTGGCGACAAGCACGACCGCGGCGAGCATGGCGTTCGATCCGTAGACGGATTCAAATTTGCCGGTTGCGATGCCGGTGATACCGATGACGAGGCTGGCGATGCCCAAAACAAAATAGATGAGGGCAAGGATTTTGAGTGTCTTGCGCGCGGCGCTCATAGGTAGTCCTTTCGATTCGGGCGCTGCCAGTCTGGCGCGTCCCATATGCTGCACATATCGTGAAGCACATTGTAGTTCAACGTGACGGCGTGTGTGTTAGAAAGCGCTTCTCGCCTGTGCAGGGCAATCTTTCAAAAAGGAAAGCCAGCTGTAAGTCAAATCGATGGCAGCTCATGTGCGGCGCTGCGATGATGAGGCCGTGATAAGAAGCGAGTCTAAGGAGGAGCCATGATGTACGGACCAGAGCAAGTGCGTGAACCGCGGTCGTTGGGAAGGCGCATGGGTGATTCTGTGATCGCTGCCGTGTGCACGGGATTGATGGCGGTGCTTTGCATTGGGATGCTGTGGACCATGTCGCATGTGGGACAATAACGGACGGTTGGGCGCCAACTGAGGTGGCGCTCACGTATTCGTTTTGTTTGCTAAGGAGTGTCCATGGGCGTCGTCGATCCCTTTTCTGTTGCTCGGGCCGCGGGGCTTGAGCTGACCGGGAAGTCCGAGGGACTCACGCTCACCGACGGCACGATGGAACTGCGCGCCGATTTTGGCCGCATGCTGCCACGACTCAAGCAGGGCCGCCTGCAGCAAGAGCTGCTGGTAAAGGTTGCGCGCACAAAAGGCATCGAGCGCCCATGGGCGATTGATGCCACGGCGGGCTTTGGTGAGGATTCGCTGCTGCTGGCGGCGGCGGGCTTTACCGTCGATCTGTATGAACAGGATTGCGTAATCGCGGCACTCCTCAAGGACGCCTTGGATCGCGCGGCAGATGATCCGGCGCTTGCGGCTGCTGTGGCGCGCATGCGCTTACATGCGGGCGAGGACAGCATTGCCGGCCTTCGCCATACGGCCGAGCTGATCAAGCAAGGCGAGCTCGCGGCCCCCGACGTGGTGTATCTGGACCCCATGTTTCCCGAGCGCACCAAGAGCGCGGCGGTGAAAAAGAAGTTTCAGCTCTTGCACCATCTGGAGCAGCCGTGCGCCGACGAGGAGACGCTGGTCGAAGCTGCGCTTGCGGTGCACCCGCGCAAGGTCGTTATCAAGCGACCGGTGAAGGGGCCGCTGCTTGCCGGCGTTAAGCCGAGCTATCAGCTTACGGGCAAGGCCGTTCGTTACGATGTTTTGGTGCCGCCGCGCCCGTAGCTTGTGCACGATGGCTGGCGCTTCGCCAGCGCCGTGCCGATGCGGGGTCTATTTCCAAGGGTGCGACGTCAGGTGCCAGCCGCCGCAGTATTCGCATTTGTAGCAGGCCAAACCACGCCGTCCGCGGTTTTCGCAGTCGGCCATAACGGCCTCGGCTTCGGCGCGTGTGTCGTAACGGTTTTTGCGCTCGCACGACTTATAGCGCCAAGCCTCGTCGCGCTCGGCGTCCAGGGCGTCGCGGCGCTCGTCCTCGCGTGCAAACAGGTCGCTCATATCGCCGCCGGTGGCAGCGCCCAAAAACTCGCTTTTGGCTTTTGACCAGGCGGCTCGCTTTTTGCTCCCCATCTGCTTCGCGCTCCTCTCCAAACGTTGGTATCATTGCTCAATCAAAGTGATACCAATAAACGTGAGGTCGCCGCGTGATGATCAGAAAAACCCTCGATACCGACATTCCCGCCGTCATGGCTATCTATGACGCGGCCCGCGCCTTTATGCGCGCGCATGGCAACGCCACGCAGTGGCCCGAGGGCACGCCTTCGGCCGAGCAGCTGGCTGCCGATATTGCCGCTGGTGGCAGTTACGTGTGCGAACTCGATGGCCGCGTGGTGGCGACGTTTGCCTTTTTACCGGGTCCGGACGAGTGCTATGACGTGATTGAGGACGGTCAATGGCGCAGCGACACTCCGTATGCCGTGCTGCATCGCGTGGCATCCGACGGCACCGTGCACGGTATCGCGGCGGCGATGTTTGCCTTTGCCAAGGAATGCGCCGACCATCTGCGTATTGACACGCACGAGGACAACTTGCCCATGCAGGGCGCCATCGCCAAGGCGGGGTTCGAGCGTGTCGGTATCGTCTATGTGTCCGACGGCACGGCGCGTGTCGCGTTTGATTGGCTGCGCGAGGCGTAGGAGCCAAGGCACGTATCATCACCCAGCTCAAATAAAAAATGGCCCCGAGTGGGGCCATTTTTGGTAAAACGCGTCGTTGTGGGACTCGCATTGTTACCGCCCCAGATGAACCCGGGCAGACAAAAAGGGGAGGTGCCGGCTTTCGCAAGGCGCGAACCTACGAAAATCGCCGCGCGGCAACGCGGGGCGATGAGCTCGGTCGGGGGATAGGGCCCGCTTCGCCCACCGGCCCGTAAATTGTATCATCCAGTGTGGAGCGTGAACGCCCGTTGCCGCGTGCGATGGGCTTGCAATAAGAGGAGAGCCATGTCGAAGCAAGCGGTCGTTGGAATCTTGGCGCATGTCGATGCCGGCAAGACCACGTTGGCCGAGGCCATGCTGTTCAACGCGGGCCGCATTCGCAAGCGTGGCCGCGTGGACGATGGCGATTCGCATCTGGACACTAACACGATCGAGCGCGAGCGCGGCATCACGATTTTCTCGTCGCAGGCCGTGCTCGACCACGGCGATACCCACGTCATGCTCGTGGATGCTCCCGGCCATGTCGATTTTTCTGCCGAGGCGGAGCGCACACTGCGTGCCCTGGACTACGCGATTCTGGTGGTGGGCGCCAACGATGGCGTGCAGGGGCACACCGAAACCCTGTGGCGCCTGCTTGCACGCTATGACATCCCGACGTTCATCTTCATCAACAAGATCGATTTGGAGAATCCCGGCCGCGATGTTTTGCTGGCACAACTCGGGCAGCGTCTTTCCGAGGGCTGCCTAGATGCCAACGAGCTGCTGGCGGGCGGCGCCGTTCAGGAGGACGCTGCTGCGTTGGACGAAGCGGCGCTCGAGGAGTTTCTTGAAGCGGGTGAGCTTTCTGTCGCAACGCTGTCGCGCATGGTTGCCGAGCGCAAGCTCTTTCCCTGCTTTGCCGGCTCGGCGCTCAAGGACCAAGGCGTTGACGAGCTACTGGATGGTATATGCGCGCTGATGCGTGAGCAGGCGTGGCTCCCGGAGTTTGCCGCGCGCGTCTATCGTATCAGCCGCGGGGATCGTGGCGAGCGCTTGGCTTGGGTTAAAGTGACCGGCGGCACGCTGCGCGCAAAACAGATGATCAGCGGGCATTCTAGTGCCGAGGCGTGGGAACAGAAGGTCGATCAGGTACGCATCTATAACGGCGAGAAGTATGAGCTTGCCCAAGAAGTTGCTGCTGGCGGTATTTGCGCCGTGACGGGTCTTGCGCACGTTCGCCCAGGGGACGCCCTGGGCACGGAGCCCGCGGGCGATGCGCCCGTCATCGCTCCGGTCCTCACCTATACGGTGCTGCCGGGCGAACACGACGTTCATGCGGTGTTTAAAGCGCTGAGTGAGTTGGCGGACGAAGATCCCATGCTCGGCGTAAGCTGGAATACGCATCTTGAGCAGATCCATTTGCAGTTGATGGGCGCCGTGCAACTCGAGGTCGTGCAGCGGGTGTTGGCCGATCGCTTTGGCCTTTCGGTTGCGTTTGAGCCCGGCGGCATTCTCTATAAGGAGACTATTTCGCGGCCGGTCGAGGGCGTGGGCCACTTTGAGCCGCTGCGCCACTATGCCGAGGTGCATCTGCGCCTGGAGCCGTTGCCGGCGGGTTCGGGTGTGCAGTTTGGCACCGTGACCTCGACCGACGAGCTCGATCTTAACTGGCAGCGTTTGGCACTCACCAACGCTATGGAGCGCGACCACCTGGGCGTGCTGACGGGCTCGCCCATCACCGATGTGCGCATTACGCTCACGGGCGGCCGCGCGCATGCCAAACACACCGAGGGCGGCGATTTTCGCCAGGCCACGTATCGCGCGATTCGCCAGGGTTTGATGCAGGCGCGCGAGGTCGGCGCAGACGTGTTGCTGGAGCCGTGGTACCACTTTGAGCTCGAGGTGCCGGGGGAGTGCGTGGGCCGGGCGTTGTCAGATGCCACACGCATGGGTGCCGAGTACGAGCCGCCGACGATGGCGGGAGACCGAGCGAAGCTTGTGGGTCGCGTTCCGGCATCCGAGGTGCAAGATTATGCGCTGGAGGTGGCTGCCTACACGAGCGGTCGCGGGCATCTGTACCTGGAGTTCGCCGGTTATGCGGCTTGCCATGATGGCGAGCGCGTAATCGAGGCTGCCGCCTACGAGCCCGAGGCCGATCTGCCCAACACGCCCGACTCGGTCTTTTGCGCCCACGGCGCCGGCTACACGGTCAAATGGTACGACGCACCCGCTGCGGCGCACGTAAAGGTCGATCCCGCCACCTTCCGCCCCTGGCGAGCAGCAGACGCCGAGTTTTTCGGCCACATGTGACAAAGGGGCAGTTCCTTTGTCACATGCTATTGGTATAACTCGGTATAAGTTGGTATAACTGTTACCAGGGTTTGCCAATCCGAGGAGGCCGATATGAATCCAAATCCCTTTAAGCCCACAGCTGGTAAGCGGCCTCCGATACTCATCGGTCGCGAGTCGGTCATCGAAGATTTTGAGGAAGGGCTCGACAACGGCGCCGGAGCGCCGGGCAGGCTCATGCTCATTACGGGAAACCGCGGCTATGGCAAAACGGTTCTCCTGCGGGAGCTGCAACGTCTAGCCAGCGAGCGCGGATGGGCGGTTGTCTCCGATTCCGCTTCGCTTGGTTTGTGCGACCGCTTGGCCGACGCGCTTCGCTCGAATAAACCCGTTGTGACGTCAATGGAGTTTGGGCCGTCGTTTGGCCGGATGTCGGTCGAGGCGGCGCGGGCAAAAGGCGAGACATTGCGAGGGCTGGTCAACGAGCGTCTCAAGAAGCTCGGTCCGGGCAAGGGCGTCTTGTTTGCGATTGACGAGGCACAATCGGCGTCTATCGAGGAACTGGCGGCTCTTGCCGTCCTCTATCAGCAGGTGCTCGGAGACCAGGATGCCACGGGCTTGCCCGATAGCGACCAGCGCGGTCTTGCGCTGGCGTTCGCCGGCTTGCCCAGTATGGTTGACGATCTGCTCGAAGAGCCGAGCGTGACGTTTTTGCGGCGTGCCCAGCAGCGTACGTTGGGGGCAATATCTTTGCCCAAAGTGCGCGATTCGTATATCCAGACGGTCAAAGACGCTGGTCTTTACGTTGACGCGGAGACGGCGGACCTTGCGGCGCGCAAGAGCATGGGGCATCCCTATATGGTTCAGCTGGTGGGCTATTACATGTGGCGGTCTGCTGTCCGGCGTGGCTCGCAGGTCATCGAAAGGCGCGATGTCGAGAATGGCCATGCGGATGCCGTCTCCGAGTTCTACGAAGCGGTTGACGCACCTCTGTATTACGGTCTGCGCAGCCCTCAGCGCCTCTTTATCGAGGCTATCGCGGTTGACGAGGACAAGCCGACGCGCACGGCGGATATCATTGAACGCTGTGACCGTACCCAGAGCTGGGCGAGTAAATATCGTGCAAGTCTGATTCGCGAGCGCGTCGTCGAGGCTGCCGGATACGGCCTTGTCCGGTTTACCGTGCCCATGCTGGGCGAGTACATTCGCGATCGCATTTTATGGCATGAGTAGGGTGATAAAGGTGACGGAACAGAAGATGAGCCCGCAGGCTATCGAGGTGCGTGGTGCGCGCGTCCATAACCTTAAGGACATCGATATTGATATTCCGCTGGGAAAGCTCGTGGGTATTGCCGGCGTGTCGGGCTCGGGCAAGAGCTCGCTGGCGCTGGGGGTTCTTTATGCCGAGGGCTCGCGTCGCTACTTGGAAGCACTCAGCACCTATACTCGACGTCGTCTGACACAGGCCGAGCACGCCCAGGTGGATGAGGTATTGCACGTGCCGGCGGCGCTCGCGCTGCACCAGCGTCCGAGCGTGCCGGGCGTGCGCTCGACCTTTGGTACCATGACCGAGCTCAACAATAGTCTGCGTCTGCTCTTTAGCCGTTGCGCCCATCACGTGTGCCCACATTGCGGGGCGCGCGTGGAGCCGAGCCTTAACGTGGCTGCAGGCCTGTCGCTCACGTGTCCGACATGCGGCCGCGAGTTCTACGCGCCGAGTGCCGAGGATTTGGCTTTCAATAGCGGCGGTGCATGTCCCACCTGTGGCGGTACCGGCGTCATGCGCGAGGTGGACGAGGCGAGCCTGGTGCCCGACGAGTCCAAGACTATCAACGAGGGCGCGGTGCTTCCTTGGGGCACACTCATGTGGGATCTGATGAAGCAGGTGGCTGGCGAGATGGGCGTGCGCACCGACGTGCCGTTTAACCAGCTCACGCCTCAAGAGCGCGACATCGTGTTCCACGGTCCGGCGGTTAAAAAGCACATTCTCTACGTTCCCAAAAACGGCGAGGGCGCCACGCCGCTCGATTTTACCTATTACAACGCTGCCTATACCGTCGAGAATGCGCTCGCCAAGGTTAAGGACGACAAGGGCCTCAAGCGCGTGGCGCGCTTTTTGCGCGAGGGGCCATGCCGTGACTGTGGCGGCACGCGTCTCTCCGAGGCCGCACGCCATCCCCAGGTGCGCGGTATCAATCTGGCGCAGGCCGCGGCTATGACGCTGGGTGAGGCGATTGAGTGGGTGCGCGGGGTGCCCGCATCCTTGCCGGCCGAGATGCAGCCCATGGCGACGGATATCTGCGATTCGTTTTTGAGCACGGCCCGTCGACTGGTCGATCTGGGCCTCGATTACCTTTCACTCGACCGCGCCGGTGCCACGCTCTCCACGGGCGAGCGTCAGCGCGTGCAGCTCGCCCGCGTGGTGCGTAACCGATCGACGGGCGTGCTCTATGTGCTGGACGAGCCCTCGATTGGCTTGCATCCTGCCAATGTCGACGGCCTGGTAGGCGTGATGCGCGATTTGGTGGATGACGGCAACACCGTGGTCGTTGTCGACCACGACACGCGCGTACTGGCGGAAGCCGATTATCTGGTCGAGATGGGCCCCGTTGCCGGAGCAGGCGGCGGTAATGTTGTCGCTGCAGGTACGGTGGACGAGGTCGAGCAATCGCAGGACAGCCGCATCGCCCCGTTTTTGCGCTCGGAGCCCAAGCGCTTGCGGCCGCAGGTGGCTGACGACGAAATGTTCGACCGGGGCCATATCCGCATGGCGACCGATGCCATCCATACCGTCAAACCGCTCGAAGTCGATATCCCGCGCGGTCGCTTGGTCGCGGTGACGGGCGTTTCGGGTTCGGGTAAGACGACGTTGGTGCTCGAGACGCTCATCCCGGCGCTCAAGGCTCAGGCAACTGGCGAGCGCCTGCCAAGCCATGTGCGTTGGGTCGATGCCGAGGGCATTGCCCGCGCAAATTTGATTGACGCTACGCCCATCGGCGCCAACGTGCGCTCGACGGTGGCGACTTATGCCGACATCCATGATGAGCTGCGTCACGCTTTCGCCCGCACGCCCGAGGCCAAAGCAGCCGGCTACAAGGCGGGCGCCTTTAGCTACAACACTGGCGCTTTGCGCTGCCCTACGTGCGATGGCACGGGCTCGATATCGCTCGACGTGCAGTTTTTGCCCGACGTCGAGATCGTCTGTCCGGCATGTCGCGGCTCACGTTATGCAGACGCGGCTTCGCATATCCATCGCGAGGGCAAGGACGGGAGCTTACTGACGTTGCCGCAGCTCATGGACATGAGTGTGGACGAGGCCCTCGACGCCACGCTGGGACTCAAAAAGGTACAGGCGCGCTTGCAGACCTTGCACGACCTGGGATTGGGTTATCTCACGCTCGGTGAGCCCACGCCGGCACTTTCGGGCGGCGAGGCGCAGCGTCTTAAGCTCGCGAGCGAGATGGGCCGCGTGCAGGATGATGCCGTGTTTGTGTTCGACGAGCCCACGATCGGCCTGCACCCGCTCGATGTTCAGGTGCTGCTGAGTGTGTTCGACGGCCTCGTCGCCAAGGGCGCCACAGTTGTCGTGATCGAACACGACCTCGACCTTATCCGCAACGCCGACTATGTGATCGACATGGGCCCGGGCGGCGGTGACGCGGGCGGGCAAATCGTCTGCGCCGGCACGCCGGGCGACATCGTGGCCTGCCCCGCAAGCATCACCGGCCGCTACCTATAACCGAATGTGACAAAGGGACAGTTCCTTTGTCACATTCCCGGAAAGCCTGTTTGGCGCAGGGCCTCGTAGAGGACGATGGCGGCGCTGTTGGAGAGGTTGAGAGCGCTGATGCGGTAGTCGTCCGGGTCGACGAAGTTGCCGCAGATATCCTGTCGAAGGATGGCTTCGTGGCTGTCCTCGGTATGCCCGAGCGACTCCTCGTGGGCCTCCCAGGCGTCGGCGTTTTCGAGCGAGTCGCAATCGCGCAACATGGGGATGCGCTCGCAGCGCTCGGGCGCCGCGGCAAGCAGTGGCTCGGGAATCCCCGAGCTCTCGCTGCCAAAGACCAAAAAGTCACCGTCGCGGTAGGTACTTTGCGCATAGGTGCGGCGCGCCTTTTTGGTCAGCAAATGCAGGCGTTCGTCGGCGGGGGAGAGGCCGTTGCGCGCAAGGAAATCCTCCCAGCCGGCATAGGTCGTCACGTCCAAATTTTGCCAGTAGCCCAGGCCGGCGCGACGCACCGTCTTGTCGTCGAGCGAAAACCCCAGCGGCTCCACCAGATGCAGGCGGGCGCCGGTAACCACGCAGGTGCGGCCGATATTGCCCGTGTTGGCCGGAATCTCGGGCGCATACAGCACAATGTTGAACATGAATCTCCTTGGCTCAGAACGAAAAACCACCACGAAGGGCACCTTCGTGGTGGTTTGGCGGTTACGTAGGCGGAAAAATGCCCGCTTGGATAAATCTAGGCGCGGTGCCAGTCGGTCAGGCAGGCATCGAGGGAGGCGATGAGCGCATCCTTGTCCATGTGACGGCCGATGATGCACAGGCTCGTCATGCGGTCGCCCGTCTCGTCGTCCCAAATCTGCATGATCTCGGGGTTCTCGTCGATGATCTTCTGCTTCTCGCCCTCGGGCGCGGAGTCAACGAACAGACCGTTCTCCATCAGGCGCATTTGGTGGCCGGCCTGCTCGAACATGTAGCACATGTCCGGATCGCCGGTCTGCCACAGCGGACCCTTGACGCGGATGACCTCGTCGGGCCACTCCTGCTCAACAAAATCGGTGAACTTCTGCAGGTCAAACGGCTTGCGGCGCGAGTACACAAAGGTCTCGATGTCGTACTCGAGCACCTCGGGGTCGTCGTGCTCCTCGGGATGCTCCATGGCCTCGATCCAGGCGGCGGAGTTGTAGGCGCGCATAAAGTCGAAGCGGTCGGTGTCGAGCAGCTCCTCCATGGGGACCTCGCCGTTTTGGGCCTCGACAATCACGGCGTCCTTCTGCAGGCTGCGCACGATAGCCTTGAGCTCGGCGATCTGCTCAGGGCTCACGGTATCGGTCTTGTTGAGGATCAGCGTGGAGCAGAACTCGATCTGCTGGATGAGCAGGCTCTCGATGTCGTCCTCGTCGATATCCTCGGCCAACAGGTCGCGGCCGCCGTTGAACTCGTCGTACATGCGGGCGCAATCGACCACAGCCACGATGTTGTCGAGTGCAAGCTTGGGCTGGCCGCCCACCTTGGCCTCGTCGCAGAAGCGCGAGATGGTGTAGGCGATGGGGATAGGCTCGCAGATACCCGAGGCCTCGATGATGATGTAGTCGAACTTGCCCGAATCGGCGATGCCCTGCAGCTGGTTGGCAAGGTCGTCCGAAAGCGTGCAGCAGATGCAGCCGTTGGTGAGCGGGATGAGGTCGTCGGTCTCGGAAAGGCCGCCGTCGGCGATGAGGCTGGCGTCGACGTTGATCTCGCCGATATCGTTGACGATCACGGCGGCGCGGATGCCGCCGTCGTTAGCGAGGATGTGGTTGAGCAGTGTGGTCTTGCCGGCGCCGAGGTATCCGGTAAGCATGATGATCTTCACGGGTTTGTTGGGCATGTGCCCTCCTTTGTTAGACATGGCTTACAGTTGAATCTTATGCCAAACGCCTGCTCTTATACCCACGCGCCGGCAAATAACACAGGCTACTCCCAGGCTCCCCATACATCGGGGCAATAACCGACGGTGGCCTTTTTGCCGTTGCGCACGATGGGCTCGGCTAGAACCTGCTGGTTCTCGAGCAACTTGTCGAAGCGCTGGCTAGGGGTGAGGTGCTGGATGAGCGCGAGCGTCTCCTCGTCCTTGGCCTTGGGGTTGAGCAGCTTGTCGATGCCGCCGACCGCCTGCATCACGCTCGTGAGCTCGCCTTTGCTCATCTCCTTTTCCTTAAGGTCGATAAACTGCACCTTGATGCGGCGCTCCTTAAAATAGCGCTGGGCCTTCTTGGTATCGAAGGACTTCTTGGTGCCAAAAATCTGGATATTCATTTTCCGCCGTTCTAACGAATGAAGTTGGTGCGCTCGCGATCGGCTTCGGGGGCTTCGATGCCGGCAGCCTGTCCTGCCTCGATACAATGCAGGAGCCAAGCCATGTTCTTGCCGATGTTGCGCATGGTGGCCAGGCCCTCGGCGTCCTGGGCGGCCTCGCCCGGCATGGCACCAAAGACGTTGTTCCAGTATGTGGAGGCCACCACGGGCATCTGGTTGATAGTGAAGTATTTGTTGAGTACATCGAAGGTGGTCGACGTGCCGCCGCGACGGGCGACGGCGACCGCGGCACCCGGCTTGTGCACAAAGGCCTTGCTGCCAGCATAGAATGCGCGGTCGAGAGCCGAGAGGATGCGTCCGCTGGGATGCGCATAGTAGACGGGGGAGCCAAAGACAAAGCCATCTGCCTGCTCGGCGGCAGCGATGAGCTCGTTCACCACGTCGTCGTCAAAGGTGCAGCGACCGCCAAGCTTGCCGCACTGACCGCAGCCGATGCAGTCGCGGATGGGCTTGGCGCCCAGTTGGAATACCTCGCTGTCGATGCCCTCGGCTTTAAGCTGCTCGGCGACTTCGGCGAGCGCGCGAGCGGTGTTGCCGTTTGCCTTGGGGCTGCCATTGACCAAAAGAACCTTCATCACAAACTCCCTCTGCTGTTGGTGACTTCTGCAGAGGATTATCGCACGATGGGGGAGGCGGTGCGGGCGTGGTGCTAATCCAGTTTGGTACCTGGCACCTGCACGGCTTTCCCGAGCAACACTTTGAGCTCGTTCAAAATGGAAACGGGCTGTCGGTCGACGGTATCCAGATGAAGCGTGGCCACGCGAAGGGGCGGCTGATATTCAAACGAGCCAAAGAGCACGGGAGAGCCCAGGAACCGCTCGATTTCCTTTGCGATCGCGTCGGTCTCTTCGGGATCGAATTCGTCGAAAAGCGCCACGAACATCGGTCCGGTCGAGCGGAACAGACGACCCTTACCGCGCGAACAATCCATGAGGCGGGCGGCGCTCTCCGCCAAAACGCGGTCGCCCGCATCAAAGCCAAAGCGGGCATTGACCTGAGCGATATCGTCGATTTTAATGGCGACCAAGCCCGCCTTGCGCGCGACGCGACGCATTTCGCCAATGGCGTTGACCAGGGCGTGGATGTCGCCCAGGCCGGTCACGGAATCGGTCGTATCTGCCAAGCTGCGGTTGATAATCATGCCCACGTACATGTTGGGCTCGGTATCGGTGCCGTCCAAGCGGTAGCCCGTGCAGTCGCAAAGCACGTATGCTTCGGTGGCATCCATCACGCGATACTGCATGTAGTGGAAGTGCCACGTACCGTTTATCACCATGTCGAGCTCGGCGCGTACGTTGTCGCGGTCCTCGGGGTGAACGCGGGCAAGCCACAAGTCGAGTGAGTTGTAGGGATGCTGGGAGGGCAGGTCAAAATCGCGTACGGCATTAACCGACCATTGTGATTCGCCCGTATCGAGATTGAGGATAAACGGATAGCGCGTCTCGGAGCTCATAGAGATCGCTTGGAATACGCGGTCGTTGCACGGAAGCTGCTCGGCAATTGGGTGTGGCGGCGCGTCATGGTCTTTCGGTTGCTGCACACGATGCATAAGCTTATAGCGATACATCTTGCGATCGGCATCCATCGTCATCTGGCGACGCGTGTCGCCGGCAAGTGGATCGACGCGCGAGCAGCCAAAGCTAAAGCTAGCGATCATGGGCGCCTTGCCGTCTGATGTTGCCTCGACAAGATCGGTGCGTGTCCGCTCCAAGCGCTGCTCGAGCTCGGCTTCGCCTGTCGTGGGGGACACGAGTACAAATTCATCTCCACCGATACGGAACAGCATTTCATCGTGCTCCATTGCCTCGGTGAGCGCGCGGCAGATGCCCAGAATATAGCGGTTGCCTTCGGCGTGGCCAAACTTATCGTTGCAGTGCTTAAGGTGGTCGATGTCAATATAGGCGCAGGTGAAGGGGTCGCCTTTGCGCCAGAGCTGCTCGACGTGACGGTCGAGTCCGCCGCGGTTGCCCAAGTTGGTGAGCGGATCGATATAGGCGTTGCACTCAAGCAGCTGGCGCTCTTGTTGCAGGATGGCATGCGTCTTTTGCAGTTGCTCACCAACGGCGCGTAGCTCAGCAGGCAGCGCGGAAACATCGAGTTCGGCGGTCGAGACACCATTCGCAAGTCGCTGAAGATAGGCAATAATCGATTGCTCGCCCAAGCGATATGACTCGTTCATGATGAATAACCTCCTTGGGCAGAACAATGGTTTGTATCATATCCCCAAATCGGTTTGAATTGGGGATATAAGTTAGCTAATGGAGACAAATGTCCCCTTCGGCGGTGGCGTTTTGCGCGCGAGCGTATCAGTTGTTATTGCCACCATCGAGCAATGCCTCAAAATCCTTCGCCGGCATGGGGCGGTAGTAGAGGAAGCCCTGAGCGTAGCGGGCGCCCATCTGTCGCAGCATGTTCGCCTGCTCATTTGTCTCGACGCCTTCGACCACGACGGGCAGATGGAGCGACTGCGCCATCTCGAGCATTGATGAAATGATTTGCGTGCTGCGGCCATGATCGCCGTCGACGGGCACAAACGTGCGGTCGAGCTTGATGACGTCGACGTTGACGTTCTTGAGCATCGCGAGCGTGGACTGGCCGGTGCCAAAATCGTCCATATAGGTCGAGAAGCCACGGGTGTGCAGGTCGGCTGTCAGTTTGTCCACGGCCTCGGATTCTCCCGTATAGGCTGTCTCGGTGATCTCGATGCGCATGAGTTCGGGCGGTAGGTTGTATTGGGCGGCAAGTGCTCCCATATCTTCGGCAACGTCGCAGGCAAGGATATCCACGCGCGACACATTGAGCGAGATCGGAACCACGCGAAGCCCCCGGTCGATGCGCTCGCGCAGCCACGAGGCGACGCCCTGCCAAATGTACTTGTCGAGCGTCACTACAAAGCCGCTTTCCTCGAGTGCGGGGATAAACGTTACAGGCGAAATGAGGGAACCGTCCTTGCCAATCCAGCGCGTGAGCGCCTCGGCGCCAACGATCTCGCCAGTTTCCATGTCGACCTGGGGCTGCAGGTAGTAGGTAATGCGGCCGTTTGAGAACGCATACTGGAATTCGGTCAGCGTGCGGTGGAACGCGGTTTCGCGCTCGTACTCCTCGGGGCGGAAAATGGCGACGCGCTCCTTAAAGTCGTTTTTTGCGCGCCGATTGGTAAACATGGCCTTGGCCTGCGCGTCGATGGTGATTTCCTCGTTGGGGTCGATGGGGCAAACGCCCATGGACGGCCAGAAACCCACACCGTCATCATGCTTGGCCACGGCGGCGCGAACGCGGTTATAGATTTGATGGACGGTGTCGTGCTCAAAGGGGATGAGAATGCAAAAGTCGTCTTGGCCCCAGTATCCTGCGACGCCCATCTCGGCATTCTCGATGTCTTTGAGGACCGTACCCACATCGGCGAGCACGCGGTCGCCCTCGGCCTGTCCGTGCCATTCGTTAAACAGTCGCATATGACCCATGTCGACGGTGGCGATACACCAAGCGCCGTCGCGCCCTGTCCTCAGAAATGCGTTGGCACGCCGCATAAACTCGCTGGGTCGATAGAGGCCCGTGAGCGTATCGATGCGTTCGGCGACGGCGCTTTTACGCTCAATCTCGGGTATGGGGAGGCTGTCGTTGGGGGCAAGCCCGCCGGCGGCGCGAAGACGACGGTCGAGTTCGCCTAAAACAGCGGTCGCTTGATTGATTAAGCGCTCGTAAAAGGCCGGGACGACAAGACAGACGGGGGTAATGGTGTCGTTCGCGATTCGAACAGGAGCGAAAACGGCCTCTTTAAGATGATGGGTCAGTTGCTCGAATGCCTCGTGGTCCAGATCGTTGCTGAGCACGACGAACTGGGCGTTTCGCGAGCGGAAGACGCGACTTCTGCCGCGGGTGATCGATAACATGCGGCCTGCGTATTCGGCGAGCATGTTGTCGACAGCCTCGGCCCCGTAGAGCTCGTTGAACTTTGCCGTGCCACAAACGCGGACCGCTATAAGCCCCGTCTCGCAACGGTCGCGACGGCAGGCATCGATAGCGTTGATCAGCATACGCTGCGTTCCGAGGCCCGTGGCGGCGTCGACGGTCTCGGCGAGTGAGTGGTTAACAAGTTCGCCGACATAGAGCGAGGGGGTATTTCCGTCGCCGTCGATGCGAAACCCGCGAGCGCGGCAGAGGACGTAGTCGCCCGCGGCATTGCGCATGCGGTACTGCATGACGCGGCGGTGTTTAGAGCCATTATAGATTTGGTCGATGTCGTTGATGTAGGCCTCAAGGTCATCGGGGTGGACGCGCGTTTTCCAGTAATCGTGGCAGTTGTCTACATGCTCAGAAGGAAGACCGAGATCGCGCGAGGCGCCTTGTGACCAAAGGGTGCGATGTTTGTCCAAGTTCTCGATAAAGCAATAACGGCCTTCGTTGAGCATCGAAAAGGCGTCAAAAACGCGATCGCTTATTTCGAAGTCGTCGGTGTGGACTTGCGCGATATTGCGTCGATCAAGATGCATGGCATGGCGTAGCTTGTAGTCGTACATGCGATGGTCGGCATCGAGTGTCATGCGATTGGAGACTTCACCCAGGGCGGGGTCGGCGTGCGACACTCCGTAGCTAAACGAGTGAGGCATCTCGGAATCGTTGTTTTTGAGTAGGACCGTTCGGCAGTGTTCCAGGCGCTCGGCGAGGTCGTCCTCGGTCGCAATCGTAGACAGGATGGCAAACTCGTCGCCGCCTATGCGAAACGCCGCCTCGTCCACCTTCATATACAGCTTGAGATAGAGACTTACCTGCAAGATATAGCGGTTGCCCTCGTCATGCCCAAAGACGTCGTTGCAGTGCTTAAGGTTATCGATGTCGATAAACGCCATGGTCACGGGCAGTTCCTGCTCCCAGATTTCCTCTAGGGAACGGGCAAAGCCGCCGCGGTTGCCAAGTCCGGTGAGCTGGTCGGTAAAGGCCGTCCTAATCAGATCATCCTGACGCTCGAGAAGGTCACGGACGGTCTTTTCGAGCGTTTCGGTGTAATTGCTGACGGTGTCCATGTTGTAAGCGGCTTTCTGGGGTCGGGGCGGATGGCGTCGGGCGAGCTCGTAGTGTACGCGCGTCGTTGCTCCGCGCCTTGCGTGTATCCAGGCCCCCGCCTTGCTGCGTTGTTGAGTTACTTTGCCGGCTAATGTTCGCTGTTGATAACTGCTGAGTAGTGTAAACAACAGTACGCAATTATATACGGGTGTCCATGCTGTTGGCGGCTACTATTCGCCAAGCGGTAGCGCGACAATGCGATGTTCGATGAAAATGCGACTGAGTCGATATATGTTGACGGGTATACTTGTCCCGGTTTAAAACGCAGGAACGGAGATGGTCACATGGCACAGCCGGATACGACGCGCACGGTGGGGCTTGCGCTCGAGGGAGGCGGCTACCGCGGTATGTATACGGCGGGCGTGCTCGACGTTTGGATGGAGCACGGTTTGACCTGCGACCATATGGTGGGCGTTTCGGCGGGCGCGGCGTTTGGCTACAACTTTAAATCGCGGCAGATTGGGCGCGCCATTCGCTACAACAAGGCCTATTGTGCCGACAAGCGCTATGCGAGCGTGACAAGCTGGCTGCGAACCGGTGACATGTTCAATGCCGATTTTGCCTATCACGAGGTGCCCATTGAGCGCGATCCCATCGACTTGGAGGCGTATCGCGCCTGTCCCATGCGATTTACGTGCGTGTGTACCGATGTCGAGACGGGCAAGGCTGTCTATCACGATTTGCCGTATGGCGACGAGCGCGATATCGAGTGGATCCGGGCGTCGTCTGCTATTCCTGTGGCGACGCGTCCCGTTGCTATTGACGGGCATAAGTATCTGGATGGTGGCGTGGCTGATTCTATCCCCAGCGCATGGCTGTTTGCGCAGGGGTATGACCGCAATATCGTGGTGCTCACGCAGCCGGCGGGCTTTGTGAAGCAGCCCAACAGTGTGATGTCCATGCTGCGGCGCGTGTTCCGTCACTATCCGGAGTTTGTCGCAGCGCTTGAGCATCGGCATGAGGTCTACAATGCCACGCTCGATGACCTGGCACGTCGCGAGGCTGCCGGCGAGGTCTTTGTGGTGCGGCCGAGCGAATCGGTGAAGGTGCCGTCGCTGTGCCGCGAACCGGATGAGCTCGAGCGCATCTACCAGGTCGGCCGCCACGATGCGGAGGCGACTTTGCCGGCGTTGGAAGCGTATCTGGCGGGGTAGGACAAGCTGCCGTGGACTCGGCGGAAAGCGCATCCCGGAATGGACGTTCGAACCGGGATGCGGTTTCCGCTATTGAAGATATGAGATTGCGAATCAGCTGCTCGGCCTATGTCTATGCCTGCTGCCAGGTGTCGACAAGCTCCTTGGCCGCGGCGTGGGGATCATCGGCGCTGCAGACGGCGCTCACCACAAAGAAGCCGTCGACGCCGGTTGCCTTAAGCTGCGGCAAGTCGGCCGTCTTAACGCCGCCGCCCACCACGATGGGCACGGGGCTTGCCATGTGGAGTGCGGCCAGGTCCTCAAAGCTCTTGGTGATGATGGAGCCATCGGCCGCGCGTCCGCAGTCGCGCTTGGTCTCGGTCTCGTGGAGCGGGCCGATGCCCAGGTAGTCGACCAGACTCATGTCGGCGGTCTTGACGTACTCGAGCATCTCCTCGCAGCGGGCCGAAAGGCCCACAATGGCATCGGGGCCCAGCAGCTTGCGACAGACCTCGACGGGAATATCGCTCTGACCCACGTGCACGCCGTCGACAGCAATACCCTGCTCGCGCGCGGCAAGCACACAATCCAGACGGTCGTCGATCAGCAGGGCGACCTGACCGGTCTTGCCGGCCTGTGCGATTGCCTGCGCGGCATCGCCCGTCAGCGCGATGATCTCGCGGGCGCTTGCCACCTTGGAGCGCACCTGGATGCAGGTAAAGCCGGCGTCGAGTGCCTGGGCCACCACATCGCCCACGGGGCGCCCGAGCGTGTTTTCGGGGCCGAGTACCAGATAGGCCGAGATATCAAGGTTGTCGCGGATGCTCATCGTGCTTCCTCCTGTTTCTTGATCTGTGCTTCCATGCGCTCGATTTTGCCGGTCATGGTGTCGGTAAATCCGGGTCGAATATCTGCCTTGAGCACGACTTCGGTCCGGATGCCCTTGCTCGCCAGCACAAAGGTTGCGTCGCGCACGACCTGCATGACCTCGTCCCAGTCGCCCTCGATCTCGGTGAACATCGAGCTGGTGCGGTTGGGAAGGCCACTCTCGCGAATGACGCGCACGACCTCGGCGACCTCGGCGGACAGCTCATCGCCGGTGCCGCACGGGGCGATGGCCACGGCGACGAGTGTGTTCATGCCGGCGCTGGTTGTGGACTCGGACATGGCTTATGCCTCCTCGAGTTCGAGTTGGTTGTCGGCAATATCCTGGGCGGTCGCGCGGTAGAGCTCGTCGATAAAGGCGACCTTAAAGCTTGCCGGGGCATCGGCGACAGCGGCGGCACGCGTACCGGCGACGTTGTAGACGGCGGTGCCGCAGATGGCTGCCGTAAACGGATCGGCAGCACAGGCGTACACGGCCAGTACGCCGCCTTGCGAGCAACCGCAGCCGGTGATCTTGGACATGAGCGGGCTGCCGCCGTGGGACTTGGCCACGGTCGTGCCGTCGGTAATCAGGTCGACTTCGCCCGAGACGACCACGGCGCCGCCAGTGTAGCGGGCGAGCGCCACGGCGGCATCGCGGGCGGCGTCGACCGTGTCGGTGGTATCGACACCGCGCACGCGGCTCAGATTGGCCGCCTCGCCTTCAAGACCCCACAGGCCGGCGAGCGCGATGATCTCGGAGGCGTTGCCGCGCACGATGGCGGGCTTGTACTGCTTGAGTTCGTTTACCAGCTGGGTGCGCAGGCTGCCAATGCCCAGGCCCACCGGATCGAGCACCCAGGGCTTGCCGGCGTCGTGTGCCGCCTTGGCCGCGCGGGGAATCGTCTGCTCGTAGATGGGGAAGAGCGTGCCCATGTTGAGATAGATGGCGCCGCCGCCGGCAACGAGTGCCTCGCCCTCGTCGGGTAGATAGACCATGGCGGCCGAACCGCCCACGGCGAGCTGCGCGTTGGCGACAAAGTCGATCGTCACCGTGTTGGTGATGGAGCCGGCCATCGGATTGGTGGCGCGAATCTCCCCCACGGCCTTGATCACGTTTTGCTTAAGCTGTTTCGAATCAATCACTGCACATGCCTCCTTGGCATAGAAAAGGGGCGCTGTGCATAGACAGCGCCCCTGTAAAGGCGGCATGCTCCCTACGCCAGCATTAACTGACAGGTTCAAAGGATTGGGCCCCATGCCCTCTCAGCCTTGTGGTTTGCACCGCCGGCACTCCCGCATCGAATCTGTTGTTCCCTATACTAGCGCACCTGCCAAATAGGGATAGGTTTATTTTGGCAGGTAACAACTGGGGCTTTGCGTTTTCCCAGATAAAACCTGCCAAAATAAACCTGTCCCTTTTTGGCAGGTCGGTACAATAGACGGGATTAAGAATGACCGAGGGGACCTTATGATCAAACTTGTGCTGACCGATATGGACGATACGCTGATTCCTGCTGGATACGATGGCGCCAGCGACTACGCCATCGAGGGCATTCATGCCATGCAAGCGGCGGGCCTGCATTTTGGCCCGGTTTCGGGTCGCCAGCCGTCCGCGATGGGCTGGATGTTCCGCAATCGCTCCGAGTGCTTCTCGACCGGTGCGTTTTGCAACGGCCAGGTGATGTTTGTCGATGGCGAGGCGGTTGCCTCGCGCGCAACTGATAACGATGCCCTGATGCGCCTGGCCGACTACCTGGAGCAAGAGACCGACGATACCTATCTGAAGGTCTACCGTCTGGGTGATGACTTTTGGGACAACGACGCCTATTGCGTGACAAGCGATCCCGAGCGTGTGCGTCGCGCCATGGAGTCAGGCGGCAACGCGTGGCTCAAGGGCGAAGAGGCTCCCTGTCGTCCTGTCGTTGACGATGCCCCGGTATACAAGGCGAATATCTGGAGTGCCCGTTCGCGCGAGGAGCTCGCCGAGCTGCGCAAGCGTGTTGCCGCCGAGGTGCCGGAGCTCTCGCTCGTGTTTCCCAACAACCGCGTGCGCCTGTTCGACGTTCTTCCGACCGGCTGGGACAAGGGCTGTGCTGCGCTGGAGCTGGCGCGCGCTTTGGGCCTGACGCCCGACGAGGTGGCCGTATTCGGCGATTCCGATAACGATTTGCCCATGATCGATGCCGTTCCCAATTCCGTTGCAGTCGCCAATGCCAACGAGGCCGTCACGGCTGCCGCGCGCTGGCATATCGGCGCTGCGGCAGACGATGCGGTCGCCGGGGCTCTACATCAGATTGCCGCCTGCGCCGCGACGGGGGAGATGCCGTCGTTTATGCGTCAGATGGACGCGACGGGTTTCGACGTCACGAACGTCTAGGGAGAAGGCTATGAAGCTTCAGCAGCTCAGATATGTTGTTAAGGTTGCCGAATGCGGCAGCATCACCGAGGCCTCGCGCCGGCTCTTTGTGTCGCAGCCCTCGATCACCGCGTCGATCCGCGATCTCGAAAACGAGATGGGTGTGCATATCTTTGAGCGCACCAACAAGGGCGTCATTGTGTCCGAGGAAGGCGAGACCTTCTTGGGCTACGCGCGCCAGGTGCTCGACCAGGCCGACCTGCTCGAGGGCAAGTACAAAGGCACGTCCGAGCAGGTGCCGCACTTTAGCGTGAGTTGCCAGCATTATTCCTTTGCCGTTAACGCGTTTGTTGACGTGATCCGCGAGTTCGATGCCGCGCGTTACGACTTCACCCTGCGCGAGGAGCAGACTCACGAGATTATCGAGGATGTCGCGCATATGAAAAGCGAACTGGGCATCCTGTACTTATCTGAGCATAACCGCGAGGTTATCGAGCGCATGCTTGCCGCCAACGAGCTCGTATTCGAGGGGCTTTTCTGCGCTACGCCGCATGTCTTCGTGTGCGCCGACCATCCACTGGCGGACCATGCCAGCGTGACGCTCGAAGATCTCGAGGACTACCCGTTCCTGTCCTACGAGCAGGGCAGCTATAACTCGTTTTACTATTCCGAGGAACTGACCTCGACCTTTGAGCGTCGCAAGAATATCCGCGTGCGTGACCGTGCGACGTTGTTCAACCTAGCTATGGGCCTTAACGGTTACACGGTGTGTTCGGGCGTGATCAGCCACGAGCTCAACGGGCCGGGTATTATCTCGATTCCGCTCGATGTGGACGAATACATGGAGATCGGCATTATCACGCGCAAAAATACGACGCTCACGCGCTATGGGCAGGCCTATATCGACGCGATTCGTCAGCATATCTAGTTTGTTATGTCTGCCGTGCGCATGATGCCGAGCGGCGCGTATTGATATAGCTATTCCCTATGCCAAACCAAAAATAATACGTATTTTACGATGGCTACTTGAGCACTCATACTTTGTCCCGTTAAAGCATCCACGCAAAAAAGGAGATCAGTATGAGCAAATCCACCCAGCTCAAAGCGCCGTTTCGCGCCGATATCGTCGGCAGCTTTCTTCGTCCGCAAGCTGTTAAGGATGCGCGTGTCGCCTATGCCGCGGGCAAACTTGACGCCGCCGGCCTTAAGGCCGTCGAGGACGAGGCCATTCGCGATTTGGTGGCTAAGCAAAAGGCCGCTGGCTTGCAGGTGATCACCGATGGCGAGTTCCGCCGCAGCTACTGGCATCTCGATTTTATGTGGGGACTCAACGGCATTGAGCGCCGCGCCTCGCGCACGGGCTACATGTTCCACGATGAGGAGACTACCGCCGACACCGCCGTGGTGACCGGTCCCATTAGCGGCGAGAATCATCCGTTCGTCGAGCACTTCAAATTTATCAAGTCGCTCGAGGGAGAGGGCCTGGCCGCGCGCCAGACCATTCCGGCGCCGATCCAGACGTTCTCCGAAGTCACACTCGACCGCTGCGATGGCCAGCAGGAGAGTCTGCACGCCGTCTACAAGACCGACGAAGAGCTCGTCGATGCCATTGCCGCAGCATACCGCACCGTGATTGCTGACCTGTATGCCGCGGGCTGCCGCAACATCCAGTTTGATGACTGCACCTGGGGCATCTACTGCGATACCGATTTTGTTGCCAAAACCGGCATGAGCCCGGTCGACCTGCAAAAGGTAAGCGAGCTGGGCGTGGCGCTCAACAATGCCGCCATCGAGGGCAAGCCCGACGATCTGGTTATCAACACGCATGTATGCCGCGGCAACTACCACTCCACCTACGCTTTTGAGGGCGGCTACGACCCCATCGCGCCGTACCTGTTTGCGCATGAGGACGTTGACGCGTTCTATCTGGAGTTCGACACGCCCCGCGCCGGTGGTTTTGAGCCGCTCAGGTACGTTGCTCCCGGCAAGAAGGTCGTGCTGGGCTTGGTGACCACCAAGGCGGCAGAGCTCGAGAACGAGGATGTTATCGTCGAGCGCATCCGCGAGGCGGCAAAGTACGTGCCGCTCGAGAACCTGTATCTGTCTCCGCAGTGTGGCTTTGCCAGCTGCGAGATTGGCAATAAGCTGACCGAGGACGAGCAGTGGGCAAAGATTGCGCTGGTCAGGCGTATTGCCGAGCGCGTTTGGAAATAGCGCTAGCGTTTGCAGGTGGCGGCGCGTGCGAGGTACTGCATATCGCGTACAATGGTTCGGATCGTATCGTTCGGGCAGGTTATCCGATATGCCTGATCGCCCTTCCATTCGAAAGGACTTCCATGTCCCAGTCTTCGACGCCCGCCGTCACCGATGCCATCTACGATGCATCGTCGCTCGGCCGCCCGCGCATGTTTGTGTTGGGTTTGCAACACATGTTTGCGATGTTCGGAGCCACGGTGCTCGTGCCCGTGCTCACCGGCCTTTCCGTTTCGGCGACGCTTCTGTTCGCCGGCATCGGCACGCTGCTGTTTCATTTTCTATCGCGCGGTAAGGTGCCCGCGTTCCTGGGCTCCTCGTTTGCCTTTATCGCGGGTTATGCCGCCATTGCGCCCAACGACGAGGCTGAGCTTTTGCCCTACGCTTGCCTGGGCGTAGCTTGTGCCGGCCTGCTCTATCCGGTGCTTGCGGCCCTGTTCCGCGCCTTTGGCGCCAAGCGTGTCATGCGTTTCTTCCCGCCGGTGGTGACTGGCCCCATCGTCATTTCCATCGGCTTGATCCTGGCAAGCTCTGCCATTGCTAACTGCCAGACCAACTGGTTTGTTGCTGCTATTGCCGTTGCCGTGATCATCATCTGCAACATTTGGGGCCGCGGCATGGTCAAGATCGTGCCGATTCTGCTGGGCGTTGTGGTGAGCTATGCCGTTGCGGCCGCGCTGGGCGAGGTCGACTTCTCTGGCGTCGCAGCCGCCCCCTGGGTTGGCTTGCCCGTCGTGTGGGACAACACCGTGTTTGCGCTCTTTGGACCGCAGTTCGATAGCAGTCTTGCCACGACGGCCATTATCACCATCATGCCACTGGCCTTTGCGACCATGATTGAGCACATTGGAGATATTTCCGCCATTGGCTCTACCTGCGAACGCAATTACATTGCCGATCCCGGTCTGCACCGTACCCTGCTCGGCGATGGCCTGGCGACTATCTTGGCATCGCTCTTTGGCGCCCCTGCCAATACGACGTATGGTGAGAACACCGGTGTGCTTGCCCTGACGCGCGTGTTCGACCCGCGCGTGATTCGCATTGCCGCCTGCTGTGCCATTGTGCTTTCGTTCTGCCCCAAGTTTGCTGCGGTGATTGCCGCCATGCCGGCGTGCGTTATCGGCGGTGTGTCGCTCGTGCTCTACGGCATGATCAGCGCCGTTGGTGTACGTAACCTCATCGAGAACCAGGTTGATTTCCAGAACAACCGCAACGTGCTGGTGGCGGCTCTGGTGCTCGTGCTTTCGCTCGGCATTGCCTACAGTACCACCGGCGCCATTGTGCTGGAGCTGGGCGGCGTGACGATTTCGCTTTCGGGCCTTGCCGTGGGCTCGCTGGTGGGCATTGTGCTCAACGCCATCCTGCCCGGTAACGACTTTGAGTTCGATACTTCCGAGCTTGAGGAGACTGCTGAATAGCAGCTGCGTTCAGCCAAATTAAAAATGGCGTCCATGCGTATGTACGCGTGGATGCCATTTTTAATGCGTCAGTATCCAGTGGATGCCGCGTGCCATGCGCAGGTCAGTTTGGGTAAAGTGATTGCCGGGGTTGAGCTCCAGCGTTGTTGGAATGTCACGCTCGATAAACAGCTCTTCCATCGCGCGCGTATCGTCGAGTACGTGCCGCATCATGCGGTTGGGCGTCTTGGTTTCCTTTTTGCCGAGTGACAGATAGACGGCGTCGGGCGTAGCTGTCATCGTGCGCTCGCGCGCGTAGTCGATAAAGCCGGGGAACCACAGCGACCCCGATGCACTCGCCGCGCGCTCAAAGACATCTGTTTGCCAAAGTGCCCACAGTGCAAAAAGGCCCGCCAACGAGTAGCCGGCAACGCCGCGCCAGGTGGGCGGTTGCGGGAGCGATGATTCGGCCTCTGGGATTATCTGCTTCAACAACTCGTCAAGAAAACCAGCGGCCTGTCCACCAAAGGGCTCGGCATCGCGCACGGTACCGTCGCATACCCAGGGGCTCAGCTCACGATTCCAATCGAGTCCGCCAATGGCGACAAGGGTGAACGGTGGGCAGTTGAGCTCTCGGCAGCGTTCATAAACCTCCGTGCCGTCGCCCATGACCACGGGAAGATAGATGACTGGTGCGCTTTCGGCATGCTGTGCATGAACGGTTATCTGCTTTTGATGCGCTTCCATGACGGGCTTCTCTCGGCGTTGTGATATCGACGGCCCCCATTGTCGCACGCCGGCTCATGCAGGTTGGGCTAGACCAAAGACAATCTCGTGCATACCCTGCGGACGCATATGGAAAACGCCACCGCCGGAGGGGAGCTCGGCGGTGGCGTTGTTAAACGGTGCTGGGACTCGGGGCCTTCGCGGGAGCTGCCATGTGCGCAGAGGCGTCTAAGAGCGCTTGCGGCTCGCCATGGTGCCTGCGGCGATAGCGGCTGTTCCCGCAAGGACGGTTGCCACGATGGCCGCACCCGAGGTGTCGCCGGTTGCCGCGAGCACGCCGGTAGTCTTGGCTTTCGTGATTGAAGCCGCAACGGCCTTGGTCGGCTTTGAGCCCTCAGGCTTGGGGTTCTGCTTGGACTCCGCGGGCTTGCTTTCTGCGGGCTTGGTCTCGTCGGGCTTGGGGTCTTCCGGCTTGGCTACCTCGGGAGGTGCGATGACCATGCTCTTGGCGACAGCTTCGTTATAGGGGGAGTCGATCACAGCGTCGCCCGTGCCGATGGCTTGGCCTGCCTCGTAGATGCCGTCACGGAGCTTGCGATAGTCAATGACCTTGCCGCCTTCGGGCGTCTGGATGGCGGCGTTCTCAATCTTGATGGTGCCGATTGTCTTGCCGTCAGCGCTCATGGCACGGGCAAAGATTGCCGCTGTATCTCCTTCGGCCGTTACCTTGCTGCGGATGATCGAGATGACTGCGGGTGTGACGCCCTCGCTGGTCTGGGCGATGATGCCGATGTTCTCGCCTTGGGGCTCGGGGCTCGT